>JABFRJ010000239.1 GCA_013141255.1 Hyphomicrobiaceae bacterium | reverse complement strand
TTGTACCGCTGGCGGCATGGGCGTCGCGGCCATTGTCGAAGGAACTAAAGCGCATCGGCAAGTGTTGCCACAGGCGGCGGAGTAGGCACGCGCAAAAAAACAAACCCTGCCGATTTGGCAGGGTTTAGGGGCATTTAAGCTATCGAGTGGGTCAGTTCACTCTGTGGGTGGCGGGCTGAAGACGACCACGGCATTGAGGCCACCGAAGGCGAACGAGTTCGACATGACGTGGCGCAATTTTTTCTCGCGGCCGACATTAGGCACATAGTCGAGATCGCACTCAGGGTCGGGATCGGTGAGGCCAATGGTCGGCGGCAAGAATCCGTCGCGCAAGGCTTGGATCGAGACAACCGCTTCGATGCCGCCGCCTGCGCCGAGGGGATGGCCGTGCATCGATTTGGTCGAGGAGACCGCGAGCTTGTAGGCGTAGTCGCCGAACACTTCCTTGATCGCAGCGGTTTCGTTGCGGTCGTTGTCCATGGTCGCTGTGCCGTGGGCGTTGAGATAGTCGATGTCAGTCGTCTGGAGACCAGCATCAGCCAGCGCTAGCTTCATCGCTTCGCGCGGGCCTTCAACTGATGGCTTGACCATGTCGCCGCTATCGGAGGTTTGGCCGTAACCGCTCAGTTCAGCAAGGATGGTTGCGCCACGTTTCTTGGCGTGTTCATAGCTTTCAAGCACCAGGATGCCCGCGCCTTCGCCGAGCACTGTGCCGTTGCGTTTCTTCGAGAACGGGAAGCAGCCTTCTGGCGAGAGTACGTGCAACGCTTGCCAGGCACGCATGGTGCCATAGTTGATGACGCTTTCCGATGCGCCTGCGATTGCCACATCAACCACACCGTTTTTGATGTAATCGCGGGCAAGGCCTATGGCGTGTGTCGCCGTCGAGCAAGCGCTGCAAGTTGCAAACGTGGGTCCTTTAACGCCGAATTCAATGCCGACGTGTGCCGCGGCCGATGAGCCGATAATGCGCAGCAATGTCAGCGGATGAGTCGCTTTTTTGTTGAGTATGAAAAGATCGCGGTAGGAATTTTCAGTTGTTACAAGACCACCGGCGCCCGAACCAATGATGCAAGCGGTCCGATAAGGATCGACCATCGGTGTTTCAATGCCAGACATCTTAATGGCTTCGTCGGCGGCCATGGCTGCGAACCACGAGTAGCGATCCGCCATCGTGATGAGCTTGTCGCGTTTGAAGTGGCGCAAACGGCTTTTGTGATCGAGGTCTTTGATCTGAGCGGCGATCAGGATTTTCAGATCGTCGACGGGGAAGCCACCGAGTTCTGAGACGCCACACTTGCCGGCTTTGATGTTGGCCCAGAAATCTGGGACAGTGAGCCCCAAAGGCGTGACGACGCCCATACCTGTGACAACAACGCGACGATCTGCTTTCGAACTCGACATAGGTAGTTAACTCGCTTGAACTGGCGTTATGCCCGATTACCGCGACCCGAGAGGCCGCCCTAAATGGGGACCCCGATGAGACGCGATAAGAACGAAAACCGGGCAACGAGCCCGGCAAGCGCTATTTACTGTCTCAAATTGACCGCGTGATATGAGCTTGGCTGTGTGCCAAGCAAGTATCAGGCCTTCGCGGCCGCTAACGAACGCACTTTTTCAACGACGGACCCTACGGTCTTGAAATCGTTGGTGTCGGTTTCGTTGGCGTTGTAGGGGATCTCTATTCCGAAGCTATCTTCAATGTCGAACACTATCATCGCTAGGTCGAGGGACTCGATCTTGAGATCTGTTAGCGCAGTGGACATGCCAATGTCGTCGCGCGGTTCTTTCATGTGCTTCTTAAGAATATCGACGATCTTGGTAGAAACTTCGTCCATTGTCATCTCCAAACAGCGCTTGCCATCGCGACGGACGGGGCGGTCGCTTTTCGGCTAGACTGGTACAGCGGCTCGAAACTTACCGCAAGATAGCGCGTCCCTTATACGTAAACAGCCAGGTCGTCCAGTTGCCCAAGACCGCGCATGGGAGTGACTATTCGTCTGAGGGGGCAGACGTCAAGGACGATCTCGAATTGACGTTTACGGCAACCTTAGACACTAGTAAATAGGCGAAAAACAGTGTTTTATGTCAAAATCGTTTTAGAAGCATGAGAGTAAGTTGGACAGTTAAGCCATCCAATTTCCTTGGTGCATGCTTAATGTGCCACTAGGTAGAGAAGCGCTGGGTCCACCGGTGCCACACTTGACGGGTTTAGGGAGACTAACCGATGACTGCCGCACATGCTACCCCCATGACCGCCCATGCCCCCTGGCTGCAGCACTACCCCCAAGGCATCGATTGGGCTGCGCCTCTGACGCCGAGTACGGTGCATGCAATGCTCGATGCAACAGTCGCAAAGCTAGGTTCGCGGCGGGCGACGAACTTCCTTGGTAAAACTCTTACCTATAGCGAAATTGGTCGATTGGTGGATCAAGCTGCCGCAGGCCTACAAAAGCTAGGCGTGAAAAAGGGCTCGAAGGTTGGCCTGTTTCTGCCCAATAGCCCAACCTTCATCGTGTTTTATTACGCGACGCTGAAAGCGGGCGGCACGGTCGTCAATTACAATCCGCTATATACGGTCGAGGAACTGGCGCATCAGATAAAAGATAGCGACACCGAACTCATGGTGACGCTTGATCTCAAGGTTCTCTTTGAAAAAGTGGAAAGCCTTATCAGTACAGGCGTGTTGAAGCGCGCAATTGTAGCCTCGTTTCCGGCTCTACTGCCGTCGGCCAAATCAGTGCTGTTCAAATTATTTCGTGGTCGTGAATTGGCCAATGTGTCCGGCTCGAAGGTGAAAGACAAAGTCTTATTTGAGGGCGATGTTTTGAGTGGCGGCGGCACGTTCACACCAGTCGCCATTGATCCGATGACCGACCTTGCCGTGCTGCAATATACCGGCGGCACGACAGGTACGCCTAAAGGTGCCATGCTTACGCACGCCAACCTCTCCTGCAATGTCCAACAATCCATGCATTGGACGCGGCCTTATACAACGCCCGGTACCGAACGCGTGCTCGCCATACTGCCATTCTTCCATGTTTTCGCTATGACCGGGATCATGAACTTGGGCATCGCAGAGGGCTCGGAGTTGATCATTCTGCCGCGCTTCGTTCTTGATGATGCGATGAAGCTGATTGACAAATCCAAGCCTACGATCATGCCGGGCGTGCCGACGATTTTTGGCGCCATCATGAACCACAAAGACGCCAAGAAGCTTGATCTCCGCTCGCTCAAGATTTGCTTGTCGGGCGGGGCGCCATTGCCGGCCGAGATCAAAAAAGGTTTTGAGTCCATCACTGGCGCTACATTGGTGGAAGCCTACGGCCTCTCTGAGACGTCGCCTGGAGCGACTATCAACCCCCTCGATGGGCGCGCCAAAACGGGTTCTATTGGTCAGCCTATTCCTGGCACGACCATTTCAATTCGCGAAGTTGGGGCGCCTGAAAAGGAAATGCCGCTGGGGCAGTCCGGAGAAATTTGCATCAAAGGCCCGCAGGTCATGAAGGGCTATTATAAGAAGCCGCAGGATACCGCCGATGTCTTTATTGGTGATTTTTTCCGCACTGGCGATGTTGGCTATATGGACGCTGAAGGCTTTATCTTCATCGTCGATCGCATCAAGGACATGATCATTTGCTCGGGTTTCAAAGTGTTCCCACGTCATCTGGAAGAAAAGATCTACGAGCATCCCGCAGTTGAAGAAGTCACGGTCATCGGCATCAAGGACAAATACCGAGGTGAAGCGCCGAAAGCCTTTATCAAACTCAAGGCTGGGATGACGGCGACTAAGGACGATATTATGAAACATTTGGAGCCGAAGCTCTCCAAGATTGAATTGCCCGCTGAGATTGAGTTCCGTGCCGAATTGCCAAAGACCATGATTGGCAAACTGTCGAAGAAGGAATTGAAAGCGGAGGAGGCCGCCAAAGCCTGATACCGCCAATTCTGAGCAGTTTCAGTTGCACGGCCATTCCTTGGCCGTGCCAATATACTCACAGTGAAAATTGATATTGGAATTTTTCACTCTTCGAACCACCGTTCCTTCGACCGCAAGACCATGAGCAGAAAAAGCAACGCCGCCCAAAATGATGCCGCAGGGCTCGATCCTACATCCCCTGATCGCCAGTACACGATTGGGGAATTGGCCGAAGCTTTTGGCCTTACGACGCGCGCCATTCGATTTTATGAGTCGAAGGGACTGATTTCACCGCCGCGTAAGGGCGTTGCCCGCGCGTACTCGCGTCGCGAGCGTGCGCGCTTGAGTTTAATTCAGCGCGGCAAGAACCTTGGCTTCTCACTCGATGAGATCGGTGAATGGTTGTCGCTCTATGATGGTGATCCGAGCCAGGTCACGCAGTCGCAAGTGTTGCTTGGCCGCGTTGATAAGGCTCTGTTCGATCTTACCAAGAAACGCGCCGATATTGATCGTGCGCTGAAGGATCTCAAAGATATCCGCATTGCCTGCATGGATATTCTCAAAGGTGCTGGAAAGCTTTAGGGCGGATTTAGTTCTGTGGCGTGCGCATCAAATTGGGTAAATTGGGAGCGTTGCTAAGTTGCCCTTTCAAAATTTGATTGGCCCGAACCGAAAGCTGAACAAATTGCGTGCGTTGCCGTGGGCGATTTTTGTTGCGATGGCGGGCGGAAGTTGGGCGAGCCAGGACCGGTAGCCTGACATGATGTCGCCATAAGAGGCCCAGCGCTCATTGATCCAGGTGTCGGAGCCAAGCAAGAAGCGGTTGGGATGATCGGTGAACAGTTGGCGCCACTCGGGCGTGAGTTGGCTTGCGCCATCGGTTATGCCGCTGCGGTAAGAGAGCTCGCCCCAAAGTTCCGGATATTTATCGAGCATGGCACGGACGCGGTCGTGGTGAAGTGAAAAGCCGGTGTGTGCCCAGATGATGCGTGCTTTGGGCTGATGTTCGAATAGGATTTGGATAGTGACGTCGTCGGCGTGCGCGTGCAGGAGCAAATTGTTGGCGACGGCAAAGGCGAGGGTCTTCTGGACCCATTCCGAGCGCGCGTTGTTGGCTGAGAGGTGGAACTCGCCGATGCCAACGTAGCCGCCCTTGGCGTGTTCGGTGACGATGAGATCGTAGATCGAGGGATCGTTGAACCAGGAGCCGATGTCGGCGCGTATTTTATAGGGACGGATGAAGGGCACAACTTGGAGGCCGTCGGCCTTGGCGGCGACGAGGTCGTGTGTGCCGTCGTTTGGTCGGCTGGTGGCGAGAATACCGGTGACGCGGTGCTTTTTGAAGAGCGCGAGTACTTCGTCGCGCGTGTAATAGGGTTTTGGTTCCCAATTATAGTGCAGATGCGCATCGAAGATTTCAATGGGTTCGTTTTTATTTGGATCTTGGGCACGACTTGCAGACGGTGCGAGGCCGACCACAAGGGCGATCATGAGCGCGGCGAGACGGGGGAACATGGTTCGGCTCTTTGCTGTCGACGTTGTACCGTTACTGTATGTTGTGGGTGATATTGCATGGTTTGACTGATGTCAGGCAATGGCATTGCTTGGTGGGAGTGATGGATTGAGCGATCAGAGTGGGGGGCAGGGGCTGCTGGTGCGCGTTGGTCGCGTGGTGATCCGTGCGCGGTTGCAGGACACGGAATTGGCTGCGCGGCTGTTTCAGTCGTTGCCGATTTATGGCGTGGCGGGGATTGGTGCCGGAACGGTGTCTGTGCGGTTCGTGCCACTGGGGGAGTTGCCAACACTGCGGACTGATGCTTCGGCACGACCGTTGTTGCGTGGGCAGATTGGATATTCGGCGGATCGAGCCCGCATCGTGATCGCCTGGGCGGATAGCCCAATGCCTGGCGTGCAGGTGTGGGCGATTGCGCTTGATGATGTTGGTGCGCTAGCTGCTGCAACGGTCGGCATGCGGGTGGCGATTTTGCAGGCTGATAGCTGAGGCGATCAGTGTGTTTTTTGCGAGCCGGTGTCTTTTTCCAGGACCATGCGAGCCAACGGATAGCGCCATTCGTTCTTGGTGTTATCGGACAGGCCGTCGACGGCAACCGCAGCAACCAGGCCAAGCACTCCAGCGCCTGAGCCTGTAGAGTAGCGCTGTTGGCGGGTGACGTCGTCGGGCGCGAGGGTGATTGATCTGTTCTTGAAGCCGGGGCTCGCACACATCACAGCGAGTGTGCTGGATTGACCGCGATAAAGGGGAACGCGGACTTTGGCTGGGGTCGTAGCTGTGGCGCTGAACTCAGCGGCGGAGACAGTGCACGTGGCGCCGGCGAATTCGACATCGCCTGAGCCCTCCTGGTTGGCATAGCTGCGGACTTCGACGAGTTGGTCACCAGCAAACTCAGGCACACCTTGTTGGCCCGCTTGGCGGCGGTGCTCGTGCACGTCGATGCCCTTAGCGCCGTTGATTGGCTTGATATCGGTGATGCTGCCGACTTCGAGCGGCTTGGCGCAGCCTGTGAGGGCGATTACAGGCAGTAGGGCAAGGACGTATCGGCGCATAGGTGTGCTCCCGCGAGCGAATCGAGTGATTGCACGCAGACGTTGGGGTGGTGCCCAATTTACAGCAATATGGGATGACTACAAAATCGTGGGTGTGCGTCGGTTTAGCAACGGTTGGCGTGTTCAAAGCGTGGCGAGGAGCATGTTGAGGCGAGGCTTCATGCTGTCGAAAATGATCTGAAAGGCGGCGCGTTTGGCGGCATCGGAGCCTTCGAAGGCGGCGGGATCGGGGAAGCTCATATGCAAGCGGCGGGCTGGGCCTGAAAAGAGCGGGCAGGTTTCGCCTGCGGCGTTATCGCATACGGTGAGCACGACATCGAGCTTCGGGGCATTGGGGCCGGAGAATTCATCCCAGCTTTTGGAACGCGCATCGGGGGGAATCGGAACACCAGCGTCTTGAAGGACTTTGAGCGCGAAAGGGTTGATTGTGCCCGTTGGCTTTGAACCAGCGCTGAATGCGCGCCAACGGCCCTCGGTGACGTAGGGGATTAGGGCTTCCGCGAGGATGCTGCGGGCGGAATTACCAGTACACAGGACGAGTATTGTTTTCGGCGTTGGCTGTCCGACAGGCATTAGCAGCAGGCTCCAGCGACATTTGCAAAGGCTGTTTGAGCATAAGGGATGGTGGTGCCGCAACCGGGGAAGATACCGTAATGGGTTTTAAAGTCGCCGACGAAATTAAAATAGGGTTTGAAGCGAGTGTCGGCCAACATGCGCCAGGTGTTACCGCAAACGGGGAAGACTTTGCCCTTCTCGATGGCGTGGTGGCCGTCGAGATGAAACACGTCGTCTGCGTGCGGGATTCCACCTTTGTAGATGACGGCTTGGCCGTAATCCTCGCAGCGGGGTTCGAGGCCGTCGAGTTTGAACAAGCGATAGGTGGCGGAATAGAATTTGGCGGTGCCGATTTTGGCTGCGAGACTTGGATCGGTGATGCCGAGGGGGCGGTCATTGACGAGGCGTGGATCGGCGAAGCCCGCAGCCTTGGCGAGGCGGTCGAAGTCGCCCCAGTAGAGGGCGCCGCCCAAGCATTCGCCGTAAAGCACGGGGTCGTTGCGGATGGCGCCGGACAAGCGGCGGTCGGCGTAGACGTCTGAGAAATACAACTCGCCGCCGGGTTTGAGCAAATCGTAGGCGCCTTTGAGGACAGCGGCTTTGTCGGGTGAGAGATTGATCACGCAGTTGGAGACGACAATGTCGAATGAGCCGCGCTCTAGGCCGAGGGCTGCGAGGTCTTCGATGTAGCCTTGATGGAATTGCACGTTGGATTTGGCGTAGCCGAATTTTTGGCGGTGCCATTCGACGTGGCGCTGGGCGACGGCGATTTGTTCGTCGGTCATGTCGACGCCCACGACTGATCCTGATGGGCCGACCATTTGGGCAAGAGCGTAGACATCGCGACCGGAGCCACTGCCGAGATCGAGGATGCGGGCGCCCTTGAGTGCTTCAGGTGTGACAAGGCCGCAGCCGTAGTATTTGGCGAGGACTTCGTCGTGAATGTTGGAGAGGGCCAAGCGCACATGTGCGGGTACGTCGCCGGGCGTGCAGCAGGCTTCGGTTTTCAAGTCTGATGATGTGGAGAGGATCTTGCCGTAGTAATCTTTGACTATTTGGATGGTCATTCGTTGTGGCTCCGGAAAGATCGGGTTCAACCGTTGAGGCTGAGAATTGCGTAGGCAGTGGCGGCGATTGCTGCGGCGATGGGCAGAATGAGTACCCACGACAACAGTATCGAGCCAATCACGCGCTTGTCGGCGCTGCCGTTGACGACGCCTATACCAGAAATGGCACCGACGGAAACGTGGGTGGTAGACACGGGCAAGCCATAACGGCTGGCACCGATGACGAGACAGGCTGTTACGAGGGTGGCGGTGACGGCTTGGCCGTCGTTCATGGTGGAGATTTTCTTGCTCATGGTTTCGGCGACTTTGCGCGCGTTGAGCAAGCCGCCAATGGCCATGGCAATTGCAATGACGAGCATGTTGACGCGGACGTCGAGGGCTTTGAGGCCGACGAGTAGGCCGACTATTTTGGGCGTGTCGTTGAGGCCGCGCGCGAAGCTAACGGCGGAACCTGCGATATAGTGGACAGCGTTGGCGATTTGTTGGGCTGACACACCGACGATGGTACCCTGATATTGGTCGCGACAGGAGCCAACTGTGCCGACGGTCAAATGGGGGAGGGAAGTCGGCGCGGCGGTGATGGCGCTGAATTGCGGGGGCGCGCAATTGCTGCGTGCCAGCGCGGGGACCATGGAGCCATCGGCTAGACAGATACAGCTCTCTGAAGTGACGCCTAGCGCGAACCGTGCTCGTTTAGCCGCGAGGTAGGCGGGCATGGTAATGGCAACGGCAAGGAGTGGGCTGATGAGGAGCGGGGCAAAAAACGCCGTGCCAACTTTGCTTATGTTCAAAGCGGAGCCTGCAGCGACCAAACCTGCTCCGACGAGAGCGCCGGTGAGCGCGTGCGTCGTGGAGATGGGAAAGCCGAGCACTGTCGCGAGCATTACGGTTGATGCGGCCCCCAGCGCGACGGCGAGCAGGAATTGTGGAGAGGCAAGTACGGTATCGGGCACAAGGCCCTTGCCGGAGAAGGCTTTGACCAGTTCGTCGGCGAGAAACACCGAAGACACTGACCCGGCGAGGGTAGCTGCGGTGCCAAGCCAAAGGGCCGTGCGAAAACTGGTGGTACCGCTGCCGTAAAGTGTGGCGACGCCCTTGAAGTTGTCGTTGGCCCCATTGGCGTAAGCTACGAAGGCGGCGGCGAGGACTAGAAGAGCAGCGAGAAGCATGGAAACTCCGACATCGAAGGCTTGTCGGAGGTTCGTCTCTTCTCGTAGCAGCGTTACTCGCTACTAGATCACGAAGAATTCAGGCGCGGGCCTGTAACATTTTGCGAGCAGCCTTCAAACGCGCGAAATCCTCGCCGGCATGATGACTCGAACGGGTGAGCGGCGACGATGAGACCAACAGGAAGCCTTTGGAGAGCGCGATGCGTTCGTAACTCTTGAACTCGTCGGGCGTGATGAAAGCCTTGACGGGGGCGTGTTTGCGCGTGGGTTGGAGGTATTGGCCGATGGTGAGGAAGTCCACGTCAGCGCTGCGGAGATCATCCATCAACTGCAGGACCTGTTCGCGCGCCTCGCCGAGCCCGACCATGATACCTGATTTGGTGAACATGGTGGGGTCCAATTCCTTCACGCGCTGGAGCAAGCGAAGGGAATGGAAATAGCGCGCGCCGGGGCGGATCTTGAGATAAAGGCCGGGGACGGTTTCGAGGTTGTGGTTGAACACGTCGGGCTTGGCTGCAACGACAACTTCGAGAGCACCGTCCTTGCGTAGGAAATCAGGCGTCAGGATTTCGATGGTTGTTGATGGCGTGGCGTTGCGGATGGCGGCGATGGTTTGGGCGAAGTGCTTGGCACCGCCGTCGGGGAGATCGTCGCGGTCAACCGAGGTGATGACGACGTGATGGAGGCCGAGTTTGGCGACGGCATCGGCAACGCGACGGGGTTCATCGGTATCGAGCGCGAGTGGCATCCCGGTGCGGACGTTGCAGAAAGCGCAGGCGCGGGTGCAGGTGTCGCCCATGATCATCATGGTGGCGTGTTTCTTCGACCAGCATTCGCCGATGTTGGGGCAACCGGCTTCCTCGCAGACCGTGACAAGCTTGTTGGCTTTTACGATCTCACGGGTCTCATCGAACACTGGCGAGTTCGACATCTTGACGCGAATCCATTCGGGTTTGCGAAGGAGTTCGCTGTCGGGGCGGTGAGCTTTCTCGGGATGACGCGGGCGTGGGGCGTCTGCTGGCGCTGGGTCAGCCAGTGGTGCCGCCGTAGCGGCGTCCGGTTTGTAGACTGTGACCATCGCTCAGCCGATGTCCTATGTAGCCACGGGAGATTGTGGGCGTAGGACTATCACGGTGTCGGTGCGGGGCCAATTGCCGTCGATACTTAACGGCTCAGACGATTGGCGGAGGGGACCTGGGGAAGGGCCGGGTCGGTCAGATTTTTGGAATATTACGCAGGCGTTTGCGGACCATGGCGATGACATCATCGGCAGTGGCGGGGGCCTTGCCGTAGCGGTCCATTTCGCGGCCGTATTGGTCGAAGATAACCAGGGCGGACTGGCCTACGTCACCTAAAACTCTGTAACGTCTTGGTGGTGCACCGTCGTCGACGCTGATGTAGCGCAGGGGGGCGCGGGCAGATATTTCGCTGGCGTTATAGGCGCGGCCGATGGACACGCGGAAATTTTCACACCAATTGCAGCGATCAGACTCGAATAGGACGAGTTGCGGCGTGCCAAGCACGGCGTCGCCGTCCGGCGCCAGGGGGCGATGGAAGAGGACTAATAACGCCAAAACGCTGCTCGTCAGGGCTATCGAGCCTGAGAGCAGCATGATGCGAAGCTTTTTTTCGGGATCAGTCATTCAGGGTCCCGCCACGGTTGCAGGAAGTAAACACTGGGAACCTTAAGAAAGCACTCGTGATGGGTGTGGCTGCAAGTTGAAGCGCGTCAGTGTTTCCCTGTTCAGGGGAGTGCGAAGACGACGCGGCCACGAATTTTGCCGGCCAGGATATCAGGAGCGAGCGTTGTGACCGCCTTGATGTCCTCGTTTACAGTCATGGCCGCGAGTTTTGCGGGAGGCATGTCGGTTGCCAGGCGCGTCCATGCAACTTGGCGCTTGGCCAGAGGCGCCATGACGCTGTCGATGCCTGCGAGTGTGACGCCGCGCAGAATGAAAGGGGCGACGGAAGTAGGCAGGTCCATGCCTTGAGCGAGGCCGCAGGCGGCAATGCATCCGCCGTAGCTGGTCATGGAGATGACGTTGGCGAGCGTTGATGAGCCGACGCTATCGATCGCACCGGCCCAGCGCTCTTTGTTCAATGCGCGCGGTGTGCCCGCTAGGCTGGAGCGGTCTATGACTTCGGTCGCCCCGAGTGACTTTAAATACGGTTCTTCGTTGAGGCGACCAGTCGAAGCGATGACGCGGTAGCCGAGTTTAGCTAAGAGCGCTGTGGCGACACTGCCAACTCCACCGGCGGCTCCGGTGACGAGGATTGGTCCGCTGGCGGGTGTTATGCCGTGGGACTCCAGCGCCAGGACGCTCAACATGGCGGTGTAGCCGGCGGTGCCGATGGCCATGGATTGTGCTGCGGTAAGACCCGCGGGGAGGGGGACCAGCCAATCGCCATTAATACGGGCAACCTGAGCGTAGCCGCCCATATGCGTTTCACCTACGCCCCAGCCGTTGAGGAGCACGGCGTCGCCTGGTTTGTAGCGCGGATGTTCGGAGCTGAGGACGGTGCCTGCGAAGTCGATGCCGGGTATCATGGGGAAGCGGCGCACGACGGGGGCTTTGCCTGTGATCGCAAGGCCGTCCTTATAGTTCATGGTGGTGTGGGAAACGCGGACAGTTACATTTCCGGGCATCAGATCAGCCGGGCCTATCTCGCTCCAGGCTGCTTTCTGGCCGCTGTCGTCTTTGGTGATGAGGAGAGCTTGGAAATGCTGCATCGTGGCCTCTTGGTCTTGTGTGCTGTTTCTGTGTAGGGAAAGGGGGGCTTGGGAGTCGAGCCCTATTCAGCATTTTAGGCGGGTCGAGCCACGAATGGAGAGCAATACGGGCATGCAGCGGGTCCTTGTCGTTGGCATTCCGGGGGGCGGGAAGACGACGTTGGCGAAGACGCTGGCGGAGAAAACAGGGCTGCCGCTGATTGAGCTTGATCAGGTGTTTTGGCGTCCGGGCTGGAAGG
>JABFRJ010000090.1 GCA_013141255.1 Hyphomicrobiaceae bacterium | reverse complement strand
CGTACTCCAGTCGTGCGCCAATGCACCACCGAGTACGCGGATACAAAAGGCTGTGGCGGCGACACATCGCGCACCCACAAGCACACTTAAATCCACACGAGCTTGCTCGGTGTGGGTTTCGGTGTTGCAAACTATACAGCGATGCAAGAACCCTTGTAGTACAACACTCAGTACCAAGCAGCAATCTGGACGCGAACTCATCCATGCATGTCATTACAATTGTGGCGCCGATATTCACGCTCATCGCCATCGGCTACTTAGCCGCGCGAACAAATTTTATTTCAGATAACGCACAAAAAGGCTTATCTGAATTTGCGTTCAAATTGGCCATGCCATGTCTGCTGTTCCGCACCATAGCCGGCGCAACGGCAGCTCTCGGCAATCCCTTCGACCTCTGGCTCGCATATTTCGGGGCGTCGGCCATCATTTGGCTCATAGCAACGCTCGCAACGTCACTACTTCTGCGCCGCCCATTAATCGACAGCGCCACCATCGCTATGTCGACCGTCTACGGCAACACCGTAATGATTGGCATTCCCTTGTGTTTGGCTGTCTATGGCCCAGAAGCCGCAACACCCATCGCAATTCTTCTATCAATCCACTCACCGCTCTATTGGTTCATCGCCACATTGCATCATCAATGGGTGACGCGCGAATCCGGTAAAAGCACCAGCCAAATCACCACAGAACTCTTCCTCAGCCTCGCCAAAAACCCACTCATGATCGGTATTTTTTCAGCAGCACTCTGGCGCGTCGGCGGCCTTGGTATCCCGAAATCAATGGACGGAATATTAGCGCTTCTCGGCCAAGCCGGCATTCCCTGCGCACTCATTTCACTCGGCGCCAGCTTGACGCGCTTTCGTATCGCCGGACAATTGCCAACGCTCTCATTGATGCTGGTTTTAAAGTTGATTGCAATGCCCGCACTTGCCTATTGGTTGGCAGTCCATGTCTTACGTTTGCCAACTGTCGCCGCAGGCGTGATCACCATTTTTGCGGCCATGCCCGCAGGCGCCAACGCCTATCTCTTTGCCGAACGCACGGGTCGGGTTCTGAACTCAACATCGGGCGTGGTCGCATTGGGAACCGCGATAGCCGCCGTATCAGTTGCACTGCTCATCGCCAACATTGAAACACTTATCCGTGCCCAATAGCATTGAACCCTTGCAAGTCACGCCGCCATCGCCGAGGCGTTCGATGCGGATCGATCTTTGGCAGCGGACGGCTCCAGCGACGTCATCACCACAGGCGGCATCACATCGCCCATATCAGCCACCAAACGGCGCAATGACAACTCAGTCGCATCAAGTTTTTCCCGCGCCGTCGCCTGCGCTCGGATCACACCGTCGGTGCTCAAAACACGCATGGTAACAACTGACGTCAGTGCCGCAAACTGCGCACGTGCGCCCAAGTGCGACGACGAGGTCATTCGCTGAGCCGACAACACCGGAGCTGACACATCCATCGCCTGAGGCACAATC
This sequence comes from Hyphomicrobiaceae bacterium, assembly GCA_013141255.1. Classification (GTDB taxonomy): domain Bacteria; phylum Pseudomonadota; class Alphaproteobacteria; order Rhizobiales; family Hyphomicrobiaceae; genus JABFRJ01. Next base: position 10,874 of record JABFRJ010000090.1, on the reverse strand, counting down.
ACAGATCGACGATTACCCAGTCTCGCCTTAAGCGCCGGAACAGCCAATTGAACCCCGGCGATCAAAACCACCAAAGCCAACCCCGTCGCTACAACATCGTTCAAGTCCATTAGTTGCAGGCCCATCAATTAAATCGCACGCCAAGTGGCGCACCCAAACCCTTGAAAAAACGGTGTAAATATTCGCCCATTGAGGCAAGATTTTAGTTCTGTTGAAGCCTGCAATGCTGCCGCAACTGCGGCAGAATCACAACGCCAAGCCTCAAGTGTCGGTGCAATTTCGCAATAAACTATGAAAATGGGATGCGCGGTCGACCTTGCATGCAGGGCCCTAAGGCCGGACCACGCAAATCGGAGGACACGCCGCTCGTGCTTAACGCAAACTTGCCCCGACAGGCTTCACCCCAAGTCCCATAGGCACTGGCAGTGACGCCGGGTTGCCTGTCGCAACCAGAGCCGGACGTGGCACGCGACCGCTGACTTGCTGATCCGACGCAACGCCCTCAACTCCACGTGTTGCAACACCAGGCAACGTCGACTTGACCACCTTCACAACCGCCAGACGGCCAGCAAGTCGTTGTGCAGCATTCGCCATCCGCGACGAGCGTGGCAACGACGCTATCACCTCAGCCGTCAGACCTCGGAAACGGTAATGTCCCGTCATCTGATCGACAAACAATGCGTCTTCGAGCTGCACACCCCAACCCCTATTGTGCACAATCATCGGCCGACCCGATGGCGCAATCTCATCGGTAACAATCGCAATATGTGCCGTCGATGATTTGTTCTGTGGCCGATAGTAGGTCACGATATCACCAGGCAAATACTCTTCCGAATAAGGCGAGGTCGGCAATGCTTCACCATGCAATGCAAAAAATCCACGCAGCAACTCCGTGCGGCGATGATCGATGTTGCTGTCGGCGACACCGGCGCGACTGAGATAGACCAACTCTTGCAGATCGATATTAAGCGCACGGTAGGCCCTAATAACCACGTCAGAGCAAACGCCGAATTGCGTCGTCACATCCCCCATCGGATATGACAGCGTTACATACTTTGCATTGTAAATAGAAAGGTCTTTCACCTGCGCAATCGCCGCCGCCGCGAGCGTTCGCCCAAACGTCAATGGATCATCAGGTTCAGCTGCAGCCAAAACCCGCGACACGGCCAGCCGCGCCGCATCTGCCGACGAAACTACTGATGATCTCTGACATTGCGTCAATGCCACATCCGGCAAACTCGCCCGTGCAAGCGCGGTTTCCGTTTCAGCATCCGAAGTCCTCGATGGAAGTTGAACCGACGCAGCAGCGGTTACATCAGGCGTTGTCACGACGTCCCGTGGCAACGCTACAACAGATGGCACCAATATTGGCGATACCAAAACCGGCACGGCAGGTTCAAGAGCTTGATGAGATACAGGTGCTAAAGCAACTTCCGGTAGCTCGACAGGCATACCATCTGCCGGCACAAGGCGAGCACGTATAGGCTCAGCTAACGCCACAGCGACTTCAGGTATCAGCGGTGCTACACGCGCAATCGACGGCATCGCCGTTACCAAAGGAAACTCAGGGAGTGCCGCAATAATACTGGTCTCAGCTAGCCGCACTTTGGCTAATGCATGAGCTTGCACCAACGGACCAGGCGCGAGCATTTGGCGATCCAACGCCGCTAACGCTTGCCCAATGGAGCCATGTTTAATCTGAGTGCCGGTCGACACATCGATCAACAGCGCCGCTGCAAGCAGCACCATCGGTAACACCAACGCGGCAAAAGCACCTCGCTCGCGGAGCACCAACGCTTGCACACGCCGAGCAGCGCGCTGCCATTGATCAACCCGACGCACGTTGGTCGAGGCACGCACATGCGGTGCAGTATCAGCCAGCAGCGCGATCAGATGTGGCGCCAGCATGAGATGTGTCGAAAGTTGCCGCGTTTTTGCCTGATACGCCTCAGCACGCGCTAGCCGTCTCGTTACGTCACCAGTTGTCAATCGCGCAATCGGCGGCGGACCTTTGGCACGGCGACTGGGAGCGGCGACTTTCGCATCGCGAGCTGAACCCTGACGCCAAAGCCAAGCGGGCGCGGCATTCGGCTTAGCAATCCCCAGAACATCGACTGCCATGGAGTTCACGCGCGGCACCACGGCGACGGCATGCCGTCGTTCGCCTTTACGCCGCTTTGACCGTGGCTTCTTCACGCGACCAAATTCCCAACCGTCACCAAACCTGACACATCGCCCGCAATCTACGAAACGCGACCAGAGCGGCAATAAAAAATTGCCCCGCAAAGTAGGACGAATCACATGTTACAGCAAGGTGTTAGACCGAAAGGTTAAAGCCAAGTCGTTGCACCACGTCGGCACTGGTTTCCCCCTGAAGCCGCAGGTCAGCTAAGGCCCGAGAACCCTCGGATTTGGCCAATTTCCGCCCATCGTCGTTCACAATAAGTCTGTGATGGCAATAAATTGGCTCAGGCAGGTCAAGCAGCACCTGCAACAAACGCTGTAGGTCAGTCGCCGCATAAAGGTCGCGCCCACGTGTTACATGTGTAACGCCCTGTCGGGCATCATCGACCACAACCGACAGATGGTAGCTCGTGGGCAGCTCTTTCCGCACGATTACGGCGTCGCCCCAAAGCTCCGGACGCGCCATCACGATTTCATGACGTCCGTCGTCATGCAATTCAGTGAAAGTAAGTGCTTGTCCACCGCGCTTCGCCCGAGCGATGTCACAGGCCCGCGCCATATCAAGTCGCCATGCGAACAGCTCGCCTCGCTCCATGCGCGCAGCCTGTTCGGCCCCCGACATTTGGCTATGCTGTCGCGAGTAAATCGGCGCACCTTCTGGATCGCAAATATCGGTCATTGCACCCGCCGTAATTTCCGCCCGCGTCGCAAAACAACGATAGAGCAACTGCATCTGACGCAGTCGTTCAGCTGCAGCCTGATACACGGAAAAATGCTCGGATTGCCGCAATACTGGCTCATCCCAAGTCAGACCTAACCAACGCAAATCGTCGAAAATCCCCGCCACATGCTCAGACCGCGATCGCGCCACGTCGATATCTTCGATCCGCAACAAACAGCGGCCAACATACCGGCGCGCAATCTCCCAAGCCGACAAGGCCGAATACGCGTGTCCAAGATGCAGCGGCCCGTTCGGTGAAGGCGCAAACCGAGACACGACGGGCGGACTTGCAATCCGGTCCACATTGTTCGCACCCAGGTTTCTCCCATCGATCCGCATAAGCTCAGCACTTAATATTTGCCAGAGCCAGTCGATACTTCCGAGCCATGTCCTCAACCACGCGATCAAAGAATGCCCGCTCAGCCATCGGATAACTCATCTGCCACACATCAATGCGGCGCCCGCCACATGTCACCGTCACGCGCTCATAAAACATTTCATCAGCGCGGCGTCCGGAGAGCACAAACCAATTCGGCGCTAACCGGTCATATTCCACTTGTGCGCCGACATAACTGGTTTTCAAAGCTCGAGCACGTAAACCGCTTGCGTCAAGCCGGTCTACATTCTGAAACGCCCCCACTTGCAGCGTTGCTCGTCCATCGGCGGTCGAAAATGTGCGCCCCGCACGGTCACGAATTCGTGGCTCAAGCGCCGATGTCGGATCTTCATCTACCGTCGTGAACACACGGGCAGGATAATCAAAATTCAAATCAAATCCCGGCGACGTGTATGTCGCCCATCCAAAATCACGACCAACCGGCGCCGCAGTCACGGCCACCGCCAGAGACGCCAACATCACAGTCGCCAGGGCCACAGCCCTCGAAAAGTGACGACGAAAACCGAACTGCTCAACCACAAGCTTCATCATGATACGACCTACACACAATCGATTTAATACCAGCGATATTGCGTCCAACACGCCCTTGCAGCATGCTAGGAGGCTTCTAATCAGCCCCTAGCAAATACGTGTGCTCTCGTGAAGAAGTTTCAATCCACCGCCAAGACGAAACAGACCGCCAAACACAGGGGTAAAACCTTCACGCAATCTGCATCGAAAGGCGATGCGAAGGCCACGAAAGCGACCAAAGCCGCATCAAAACCCAAGTTTGCCGCACCAAAACCGAGCTCCACTCCTCACCAACGCACGACCAAGCCTCGCATCATCAAGACCCGCATCATAGAGAGCGAGCAGGACATAAAGGACGGCATCAGCACGCTCCGCCGCATCTGCCCGCATCTAAAAAAAGCGCATGACGTGGCAGGCAATCCGCCACTACGCCGCAACGAAGGTGGGTTTACGGGCCTCGCCCGCATAATCGTCGGCCAACAGCTTTCAGTCCTCGCAGCAAAAGCCATCTGGACCCGCGTCGACGCCCTGATAAAACCTATGACGCCACAAAATTTGGTCCGCCATGGTGACGAGGAACTCCGCGCCACCGGCCTCTCTCGTGGCAAAGTCAAAACTCTGCGTGCTATCGCCGAAGCGACAAGCAATGGCCTCGATCTTGATCAACTCGCGGTCATCGACGAACAGAACGCACGCGACCAAATGATCGCCGTTTCAGGTATCGGCCCTTGGACCGCCGACATTTATCTAATGTTCTGTGTCGGCCGCGCCGACATATTCGCGCCAGGCGACCTAGCGCTGCAAGTTGCAGCTCAGATGGTGATGAACCTCGACGAACGTCCATCCATCAAAGAAATGGCAACCATAGCTGAGCGTTGGAGCCCCTGGCGCGGCGTGGCAGCACGCTTACTCTGGCACTACTACGCCGTCGAAAAATCCAAGAAGTCGCTGATGCCGGTTTGAGCACGCCTTGACGAGCACCAGCCAAGCGCCCCTAGGCAATCGTCACGCCACCATCAGCAACGATAACTTGCCCAGTTATGAACTTAGCCGCCGATGACGCCAAGAACGCGGCAACCCCGCCAATATCGTCGGTATCGCCGATGCGCCTCAACGGTGTCGTCCGCTCAAGGTTCGAGCGCCGCACATCATCACTCCACAAGGCTTTGGCAAAATCGGTTTTGATCAACCCAGGCGCAACGCAATTTATGCGAATATTGTATTGCCCCCACTCAACCGCCAAGGCGCGTGCCAAACCAAAGTCAGCCGCCTTAGACACCGCATAGCCGCCAAGGTTACCACCAGCCCGAATACCGGCAATCGATGAAATAATAATCACCGATCCGCCACCTTGTTTCTCGAAATGTGGACGCGCCAAATTGGCGAGCCAGAAGCAGCTTTTGACGTTGACGTTCATCAGCTTGTCAAACGCCTCATCTTCCAAGCCAGTCATAGGCCCGAAGTAGGGCGACACAGCAGCATTCGCCACCACGCAATCTACGCGCCCGAATTTTTCAACCGTTTTTGCCACCAGCGCCTCGACCTCAGCCTTGCGTGAAATATTGGCCGCAATCACATGTGCGGTACCGCCGCGCTCAGTGATGCCCTTCGCAACAGCCTCGCAACTTTCTGCCTTGCGGCTAGAAATCACGACCTTCGCACCCATCTGCGCCATGGTCTCCGCAATCGACTGTCCAATACCGCGCGACGACCCCGTGACAATCGCCACTTGCCCACTGAGATCAAATGGAGACTTTGCTGTGGGCGATGTCATGGTGCATGTCCTCAAGAATGTTAGATCTGTCGCGCAAGTTGGCTCTTGCCGATCAGCTATTGGAACCCTAGCCTCTCCGGAAAACCGGGCCCACACAAGCCCCGAAAAAAATGACCGGAAACGCCAAGCCAACATGACGCGACGCCCGAGGAGCTAAAAGCAATGACCGAACTAACACGCCCTTTCCCGTGGGAAAAAAGCTATCCCGAAGGCGTGACCTGGGACATGCCGCTCAAGTCAGGCACAATCAACGATATTCTACCCCGCACACTCGCCCGCTTCCCCAATCAAACGGCTCTTCATTATGGTGGACGCAGCTGGACTTACACCGAGTTCACGAATTACATTGATCGCGCTGCCAACGGACTGGCCAAGCTCGGCGTCGAACGCAACACGCCAGTAGCTCTGTTCTTGCCGAACACGATGTGGCATCCCGTACTTTTCTTCGCCATCCTCAAACTCGGCGCCCATGTGGTGCATCTTTCGCCGCTCGATGCCGAACGCGAAATCGTCCATAAACTCAAAGACGCCGGCGCACGATTGTTGGCGACCACTGATATTGGTGCCATGGCAGGCGCGGGCCAAAAACTCGCAAGCGGACTCAGTGCCGCGGGTCTGATCGAGCGCGTCATCATCGGTGAAGACGCATTCTGGCGGCAGGGCGAAACAGCACCGCGCACAGCCGCAACTGATCGCATCGTTTCAGGCGCAAGCCTGCTCGATCATGGTCCCATACCCGCCGAACAATGCCCAATCGTCGCAACCGATGATGTGGCCGTGCTGCAATTCACCGGCGGCACAACTGGCCTCCCCAAAGCTGCCATGCTCACCCACGGCAACTTCGCCTCCGCCGTCGAAATTTACCGCGTCTGGAGCGAACCCCAGGGCATGATCAACTACGGCGGCGAAAAAGTTCTGTGCGTCCTACCGCTGTTCCATATTTACGCACTGACGGCTGTACTTTTGCTCAGCAGCTCAATTGGATCAGAGATCTTCCTTCATCCACGTTTCGACACCGCAACAGTCGTCGACGACATCGAGAAACACGGCATTTCCTCGTTCCCCGGCGTGCCCACGATGTGGATCGCAATCGCCAACTTCCCCGGCATAGAGCTACGCAATCTGTCCTCATTGAAGCTGCTGCGGTCCGGCGGCGCGGCCTGCCCAGTTGAAATCGAAGCCCGCATTCATAAGCTAACAGGACAAAGGCTCGGCGGCGGCTGGGGCATGACCGAAACCGCCCCAGCAGGCACCAATATCCCCACATTGGGTCCCAATCGCTATGGGACAATCGGCCTACCGTTACCGCACATCATCATGGATATCGTTTCGCTCGATGATCCCCGCAAAGTTCTCCCCATCGGGGAAGTCGGTGAGATCCGCATCAAAGGCCCGAACGTCATTTCGGGCTACCACAACCGCCCAGAAGAAAACGCCAAGTGCTTCGTCGACGGTTATCTCCTAACCGGCGATATGGGCTTCATGGATAAGGATGGTTTTTTCACCATCGTCGACCGCAAAAAAGATATGATAATTTCGGGTGGCTTCAACGTCTACCCGCGCGCCATCGAAGAGGCAATTTACGAATATCCCGGTGTCGCCGAGGTCGTCGTAATCGGCGTCGCTGACAGCTACCGCGGCGAAGCAGCCAAGGCTTTTGTCACCTTGAAGCCCGGCACCACGGAATTCTCACTCGAAGACTTGCGCGCATTCCTGGCTGACAAAATCGGCAAACACGAACTCCCAGCGCATCTGGAATTCCGCGCCGATCTGCCGAAAACAGCTGTCGGCAAACTGTCCAAAAAAGAACTTGTCGCCGAAGAACGCGCCAAACTCGCGAGTAAATAAAGGGACACTCGAGCCAACTCAGGCCGCAAAAAAGGCCCGCATGATGCCGACCTTTTTCGTTCAAATCCAATACAATGAAGCCTATTACTGCTTTGGCGGAGTTGTCTGTGCTGGCGACTGCATCATGCCACCGGTCGGCTGCTTGCCACCACCAACGTCGGCCTTTTCGGCACGCTTCGCCGCCCGCTTATCGAGCGCCGTCGCACAATCCGCCGATAACTTAGCCTTATTGGTCTCAAGGCACTGACGCCGCGCTGGCCCTTTGGCCGTCCCGCACAGTGTTTCAGCTTCGGTTGCACACACCGTTTTCTTTGCTTGCTTCGCCGACTGCATGCCATCAACCGCCGCCGCACAGTCGGGGCTCAACTTCGCCTTGTTATCGGCCAAGCACTTCATCCGACCGCCAGCCCCTTTTTCAGTCGTCGCGCAGAACGTAGCAACATCGGTGCGACAGGCAGCCATACGACCCTTACCACCTTTGTCCGCAGCTTTCGGCGCGACCACATTTGGTGCGTTGCCGGGAGCAGCCGTCGCAGCGGCACCCGGAGCCTGCGCCGGAACCGATCCAGCAGCCTGCGCCACATCAACACCACCAAGTCGCTGTGCCCGCGTCTCAACGCGTTGCTTTACCGCAGCGCCACAGTCTGCACTGAGTTTCGACTGGTTTTCAATCAGACAGCGCATCTTCTTGCCGCCTCCGGCTTCAATCCCACCACAAAAGGTCTGCACGTCCGCCCGGCACGCCGACATCGCACCACCCTGCCCAGGTGCGGCATGCGCTGCGCCACTCACGAGCAAAGCGCCCAGTCCCAACAACGCGCCAGCGATCTGACCACGGGCAGAACTATCAAATCCCATCAAACTCATGTCTTCAATCCTTGTGTTGCGACCACATCCGCAAAAGTCAAAGCCGTGCGGATCATATGATTGAAAAACGTGTCGAGATTGCCAATCCGTCGCCACGGATCAACGCCCAAAGAAACAAACTATCATATCAAGATCAGCAGCAACGCAACGCGATCAGTCGGTGAGGCTGTCACCAAGGCCAACGGTCACGATTTGGCCACTCTTCACGGTGATGGCCAATCGCCCCTCCTTCACCATCAGCGCATCCGCACCGAACATCTCCCGCCGCCACCCTCGCATGGCAGGCACATCGGGTATCAGCTCCATCACAATACGCTCGATGTCAGACGTATCCGCGATCAAGCGCGGCGCCACCCCATGCCGTGCGGCATTGCCCTTGAGCAACACCTTAAGTAGCTCCACCATGGCAAGCTTGTCAGGCGGCACAATCAGCACCTGCTCTTGTTGCGGCAAAGCCTTAGGATCACGCGCTAGTCCAGCGTTGACCGCGTCGACAATGTCCTTCGCCCGTGCCGACCTCGCAAAGCCATCCGACAGCGACCGCAAGTCCCCCAACGCCGTCACATCCGTCGGCATATGCGTCGCGATATCGACCAAAACCTCGTCACGCAAAATGCGATTGCGCGGCACGTCTTGCGCTTGCGCCTGCCTCTCACGCCATGCAGCAAGCTCAATCAAAACGGCTTGCGCCTTGCGTCCACGCACCTTCATTTTGACGCGCCGCCAGCTATCCTCCGGCTGCGTCTCGTAGCTGCGCGGATCAGACAGCAACGCCATCTCCTCTTCTAGCCACGACGCCCGCTCAGTCCGTTCCAGGTCGGCCTTGAGCCGCAGATAAACATCGCGCAAATGCGTCACGTCACCCAGCGCATACTGCAATTGTTTGGTCGACAACGGTCGCCGCGCCCAGTCAGTGAAGCGCGAACTCTTATCAAGGTCCGCCTTGGTGATCTGCTTGACCAAATTGACGTAACTGATGCTCTCACCAAACCCGCACACCATGGCGGCCACTTGGCTATCAAACATCGGTTTCGGGATGGTTCTCCCCATCACCCAGACGATTTCCACGTCCTGGCGTGCGGCATGAAACACCTTGGTGACCGCTGTGTTGCCCATCAGTTCAAAAAACGGATTGAGATCAATGCCCTTCGCCAGTGGATCGACAATAGCCTCCAGGTCCGGACCCGCCATTTGGATCAGGCACAACTTGGGCCAAAACGTCGTTTCCCGCATGAATTCGGTATCAACAGCCACGTAGGCGTGCTGCGCCAAGCGCTCGCACACCGCGGCGAGATCGGCGGTCGTCGAGATAATCTGCATGGCCCTGCATATAAACTAGTGTTTTGCGCCTGTCGCGCAGGAAAAACAGATAAATAGCGGAGGCATTCGATCTGGGAAAGTTAGAACCTTGATTGAGGCCCCAAAAGCCTGCACAGCCTTGACAAAGTGGGGGGCAAATGGCCTTGTCCGACCCCAATCACAACTGAAAAACATGAGGATTTCCGGCCATGGCCGAGGCGCCACGTCATCGCTATCGCACGCACACTTGCGGCGCACTCCGCTCATCCGATATGGGGGCCGAGACGCGCATTTCTGGCTGGGTGCATCGCGTCCGTGACCATGGCGGGCTCCTATTCATCGACCTGCGCGACCACTACGGCATGACCCAAGTCGTCGCCGACCCCGACAGCAAAGCCTTCAAAACAGCCGAGAAAATCCGCTCTGAGTGGGTCGTCAAAGTCGATGGCAAAGTGCGCGCGCGCCCTGACGGGACGGTCAACACGGATCTCCCCACCGGCACCATCGAGATCTATGCCGACGACATTGAAGTGCTTTCAGAAGCGAAGGAACTTCCAATCCCAGTCTTCGGCGAGCCCGATTACCCCGAAGACTTGCGCTTGCAATACCGCTTCCTGGATTTGCGCCGCGAGACCCTGCACAAAATTATCATGACGCGGCTCGCGATCACCCGCTCAATCCGTGACCGGATGCACAAAGTTGGCTTCAACGAGTTCCCAACACCAATTCTGACGGCCTCAAGCCCCGAAGGCGCACGCGACTTCCTGGTCCCGAGCCGCATCCACGAGGGCAAATTCTACGCCCTGCCGCAGGCCCCGCAGCAATACAAGCAGCTGCTAATGATGTCGGGCTTCGACCGTTACTTCCAAATCGCGCCTTGTTTCCGCGACGAAGACCCGCGCGCCGATCGCCTTCCGGGCGAGTTCTATCAGCTTGATGTCGAGATGAGCTTCGTTGAACAAGAAGACATTTTCCAGACCATGGAACCGGTCCTGACTGACCTGTTCCAGGAATTCGCGGGTTCCGCCGGAGGCGGACAAGGTAATAAGCCCAAAAGAGTCGACAAAGGTTGGGCCCGCATTCCCCACGAACAAGCCATCCGCAAATACGGCTCCGACAAACCCGACCTGCGCAATCCCATCGAAATGCAAGACGTGACCGAGCATTTCCGTGGTTCGGGCTTTAAAGTCTTCGCCGGCATGATCGAAAAAGACCCAAAAGTCCGCGTATGGGCCATTCCTGCTCCAGGTGGTGGCTCTCGCGCCTTCTGCGAC
>JABFRJ010000337.1 GCA_013141255.1 Hyphomicrobiaceae bacterium | reverse complement strand
CGGTGCCTAAGGCGGTGCTGCCGTCATCGCCAGTGCGGGTGTAAATGCGATTGAGTACGACCATGGGGCCTCAGGTTTTTCTGACGTTTTGATTGCAGGCTGTGGCGGTTGATGCCCAACGCATGGCTCGGCAACGTCGTGCCGAGTCCCAGTCTGTGCCACAGACGCGCACTCGGGTTAGGCATGTCGTTTCAGATAGATAGCCGTCATTATCACGACCACTGCCACAAACTGCAGTGCAACCCGCCAACGCATCAGGGTCTGACTTAAGCTCGCGCTTTGCCCCCTGAACATGGTCCATAGACCAGCTAACAGTACGCAAAATACGACCAAGACTGCAATAGGTACGAGGTATTGAAAGGTTTGGGCCATGTTAATGCTCTAGATGCCGTGGGGTATAAGATCGTGGTTGGGGCGCTTTCGGCCAACATACCATTAAGTCCCTCCTTACATACGACAGTTGCAGCGCGATGATAACAACGTCTGCCACGCGCAATTGGTTCATTTCAACCTATGTCCGCCATATTTTTCGATCACTATTTTGGTGAACTCTGATAGCGGATCTGACAGGAATTGGGTCTGTGGCCGATTCGAGCTATGCCTCGGTTCCAACTGCTGAATTTTCGACCTGTGACTAACTCTAGGAATCCTATGGCGTTGCGGCCGCTTTTGCGCCTGTGCTTGCCCCCGGCGGCCGCTCCTGCGGTACGCGTGGGGGGAGCGTTGGCGATGGCTTTTGCAGTAGCGGTCCACCCTGGCTTCGGTCAGGCCCAAGCACCTGATGACGCGCGTCGAAAGTTGGACACCTCTAAGAAAGCGCTTGATGACACGCAGCGGCGCAAACAGGAACTCCAGGCAGACATAAAATCGATTGCTGATGAGTATGACCGCCTCAGGCAAAAAAGCGTCGAACAGGCCAAGGCCGTGCGGGGGAGCGAAGAAAAACTCAGTGGCCTTGAGGCTCGCCTCACTGAACTCAGAGAGCAGGAACTTTTGGTTCGTGGGTCGCTCACCCGCAGTCATGGATCTATTTCCACTTTGCTCGCAGCGTTGCAGCGGATGGGACGAAATCCTCCGCCGGTCATGATCACGCAACGGGAGGACGCGTTGTCGATGGTGCGAAGTGCCATGCTTTTGGCATCGGCATTCCCGGAGATGCGGACGCAAGCGCTAGCACTGAGTGAAAAGCTAGGCGAACTGGTGCGCGTTATGGATCAGACGCGCGTTGAGAGCGAGCAATATAAAGCTGAAGTTGCGCGCTATCGCGACGAGCAACTGCAACTTGCGAACAACCTTGAACAGCGCAAAAAAGTTTTAACCGAGCGGCACAAAGAATTGACGTTGATAGGCAAATTAGTCTCCGAGAAATCAAAAGACGTTGCCGATGTTTCTGATTTGATCAGCAAGATCGATACGACCATTGCTGAGCAGACACAGTTGGGCGCGTACGAGCGTCAACTGCAAAAGGAGCGCGACGTTGCTCATCCCGATCCTCCACCAAGCAACATTCAACCGTCTGCTGCCCCGATCGCTACTGCCGATGTCCGAGCCAAACCAGTTGTAACCAGCGATATTCCGGGCGTTGCGTCTAAGCCCGAAGCGGTTGGTACTGTCGTTGCGATGGCGGTGCCTCCCATCGCAAAAGCGCCGGTTGCCAAGGCAGCACCGGAGCTGAAACCCTCGATCACGTTACAACCGGGCGAGCGTATCGCCATGATGTCGCCGGGGCGTATCCAACCCGCTATACCATTCCATCTTGCCAAGGCTCGTTTGCCGCTGCCTGTTCAAGGGAAGATCATTCTGAACTACGGGGATAGGACTCAGAGCGGGCAATCACAAGGAATTGTGCTTGAAACTCGGACTGGAGGCCAGGTTACGAGCCCAAGCGACGGGTGGGTGATGTACGCGGGCGAATTTCGCAGCTACGGCAAGATCTTGATCATCAACTGTGGGGGGGGCTATCATATCCTCCTGGCCGGACTATCGTTGATCGACGTGCAAATTGGTCAGTTCGTCTTGGCTGGCGAACCGGTTGGCACGATGGCGGGTGCCTCAAAAACACCTAAGACTGGACGTGACACTGGGCGGGAAGATAATGCGCCAGTGCTTTATGTTGAATTTAGAAAAGATCAGCGGCCGGTCGACCCCCGGCCCTGGTGGGTTGAGAACGGGCGCAAAGTACAAGGATGAGCCGCATGAGCCGCAAGACCGATTACGCCTTCTGGACCTTCATGACGATGGCCGGTCTCGCTGGCGCGAGCACCGTTTTCAACGTGACCAAGACCTACTCTGCAACGACGCCAAATACCGAAATTTACCGGCAGCTTGATCTATTCGGTGATGTACTTGAGCGCGTGCGGAACGACTATGTCGAGAAGCCCAATGACACGACGCTGATCGAAAGTGCGATCAACGGAATGTTGGCGGCACTTGACCCGCATTCGTCGTTTCTGAATGCCAAGAGCTTCCGCGACATGCAAATTCAAACGCGCGGTGAATTTGGTGGTCTCGGCATCGAAGTGACAATGGAAAACGGTGTGATCAAAGTGGTATCGCCCATCGATGATACTCCGGCGTCGAAAGCTGGCGTGCAGGCGAACGATTTGATCACGCATCTCGACGGCGACCAGATCATGGGCCTAACGCTGGAGCAAGCGGTCGAAAAGATGCGTGGCCCCGTCAACACGCCCATTCAACTCACCATTGTCCGCAAGGGCAAAGACGAACCGTTTGAAATGAAGATTATGCGCGACGTTATCCGCGTGCAGGCTGTCAAGTCGCGCTTGGAAGGCGACATCATCTACGTCAAGCTTTCGACCTTTAACGAGCAGACCCATGCCAATCTTGTGAAGCATGTCGATGCACTTAAGAAGCAGATGCCCCAAGGCAAGGTGGCGCGTGGCGTCGTACTTGACCTGCGGAACAATCCAGGTGGACTGCTCGATCAAGCGATTGCCGTCTCGGATGATTTCCTTGAGCGTGGCGCAATTGTTTTAACGAAGGGACGCAATCTGGAAGAGACACAGCGCGCGAACGCACGGGCGGGCGATATTTCTGATGGCAAACCGATTATCGTTTTGATCAATGGTGGATCGGCGTCGGCGTCTGAAATTGTTGCTGGCGCGCTGCAAGATCACAAACGTGCGACGATTGTGGGCACGCGCTCATTTGGCAAGGGTTCGGTGCAAACGATTATCCCGCTTGGTCAGAACGGTGCAATTCGACTGACAACAGCACGCTATTATACGCCTGCCGGTCGTTCGATCCAAGCCAAGGGGATTGATCCAGATACGTTGATCGAAAATGAACTGCCGGAAGAATTGAAGCCAAAGACCGTTGAAAAGCCGCGCGGCGAAGCTTCACTTCGCGGCCATCTCAAGGGGGATGCGGCGAAGGATAAAAAAGAAGAATCGGGTTCATCGGCCTATGTGCCGAAGGAGCCCGAAAAGGACCAGCAGCTGCAGTACGCGCTGAAAGTGCTGCGCGGCGAAATTGTCGAGACGCCGAAGAAGGCCGAGGTTGCGCCAACTCCAGCGCCTCCTGCTGTTGATGCCACCAAGCCTGCGGAAAAAAAGTAGGAGTGACGGCGTGACGTCGGAGTCGTGATTATTTTGAAGTGAACGTCGGGCGCCCTTTTGGTGCCCGACTTTTTTTGATTGGTACTGTTGGATTTTTCGGAGACGCCCAATGCCGATTGATGTTTCTCAACTCCCGTATCGCCCGTGTGTCGGCCTCTTGGTTCTTAACAAAAGTGGCATGGTGTGGGTCGGGCGCCGCGTCGGCTCACCCAATCAGGCTGGAGGTGGGTGGTGGCAAATGCCTCAAGGCGGCATTGATGAGGGAGAAGACCATACCGTCGCTGCACTCCGAGAGTTGCGCGAAGAGACAGGTATGCGGTCGGCGCGTATTTTGCGCGCGAGTGCGACGTGGCACAATTATGATCTACCGCGTGAATTGCTTGGCCGCGTTTGGGGCGGTAAATATCGTGGGCAAACGCAGAAGTGGTTTGCATTGCAATTTGACGGTGCCGATAGCGAGATCAACATAAAACCGGAAGACCACGACCAGGAATTCGACTTGTGGCGGTGGGCGCCCAAGTCGGAGCTCATCAGTATCGTTGTGCCGTTTAAACGCGACGTCTACGTCAAAGTCTTGGAAGAATTCGGCGATCTCATTGTTTGACGAAAAATGCCCAGGTTTGAAGCCCGGGCATTTTTATTTGCAATTTGCATTGATTGATTGATTAGCTGCGCTTTGCGTCAACCAGTGCTTTCAACTCTTGAATTGCACGATTGACGTGGAGGCGTGCCGTGTCGTCATCGGCAGCTTTGAGTGCAGTTTCGGCCTCAGCCAAATCCTTCTCCAACTGACGGGGATCGACTTCATCGGTAATAAACGCGCGTTCGGCGAGAATAGTAACGCTTGACGGACTGACTTCGGCCAAACCGCCGTGCACGTATATTCGCTTGATGCCGTCGGCCATCACGGCACGGACGGTGCCGGGGAGTAGTGTGCTGACCACGGGCGCGTGTCCGGCGAGGACCGTGAAATCCCCATCAGCACCGGGCAATAGGACTTCCGACACGTCGGCCGACACCAGAATACGCTCCGGGCTAACAAGCTCGAACTTGAAATTGGCTGCCATAGTCTTTCAGTCCTTGTCTTTCGTCGTGCTGCCGAACTCGAGGTCATCAAGGTCGGCGCTGCATCACTATTAGGCTGTGCCGCCGCCTTTTGCGTCGACTTCCTCGGGTGTCTGCACTTGCGTTCCGCAGAACGGGCAGAAAAAGATCGGATGATCGATCATGCCCGTTTCCTTGTCTTCCATTTCTGCAAGACCGA
Organism: Hyphomicrobiaceae bacterium; assembly: GCA_013141255.1. GTDB lineage: Bacteria > Pseudomonadota > Alphaproteobacteria > Rhizobiales > Hyphomicrobiaceae > JABFRJ01. The sequence continues at coordinate 7,516 of JABFRJ010000337.1, read as the reverse complement.
CAGACATGTAAAGAATGCCATCGTCTCCGGCGGCGATCAATGGCTCAAAATCCTCGCCAGTCATCGCTTCTTTTAGGCTTTCGCAGCAGGCACCAAATTTTGACGTGTCAGCCATGGGTCGCTCCTTGCGTGGGGTACCGGATGTTTCACATCCGGCGATTCCTGGTTTGCACACGATGCCAGAACCCTAAGCGGTCGACATCAGAAAGTAGATACCAGCCACAGGTTTTCTATTTCGATCAAGCTGCTTCAGCCATTTTTTCGGCTTTGGCGATGGCTTCTTCAATGCTGCCAACAAGGTAGAAAGCCTGCTCGGGCAAGTGGTCGTAGTCGCCGTTGCAGAGGCCTTTGAAGCCTTTGATGGTGTCTACGAGTGGCACCTGCTTGCCGGGCGAGCCGGTGAAGATTTCAGCAACGGTGAACGGCTGCGACAGGAAGCGTTCGATCTTGCGAGCGCGTGCCACCGTCATCTTATCGTCTTCGGACAGTTCGTCCATGCCGAGGATGGCGATGATGTCTTGCAGTGACTTGTATTTCTGCAAGATCGACTGAACTTGACGGGCGACAGCGTAGTGCTCTTCGCCAACGATGCGCGGATCCAAGATGCGCGAGGTTGAGTCGAGCGGGTCCACGGCTGGATAGATGCCTTTTTCAGCGATCGAACGCGACAACACGGTGGTCGCATCCAAATGGGCGAATGACGTCGCTGGTGCGGGGTCGGTCAAGTCGTCGGCAGGCACGTAAATGGCCTGCACTGACGTGATCGAACCCTTTTGCGTGGTGGTAATCCGCTCTTGCATCGCGCCCATGTCGGTTGCCAGCGTTGGCTGGTAACCCACGGCCGATGGAATACGTCCAAGAAGTGCCGACACTTCTGAGCCTGCTTGCGTGAAGCGGAAGATGTTGTCGACGAAGAACAGCACGTCTTGGCCTTGGTCGCGGAAGTCTTCAGCGACAGTGAGCCCCGAAAGCGCGACGCGCATACGGGCGCCGGGTGGTTCGTTCATCTGGCCGTACACCAGGGCGCACTTGGAGCCCTTGGTCGAGCCGTTATTCTTCTTCGGGTCGACGTTGACCTTCGATTCGATCATTTCGTGATAGAGGTCGTTGCCCTCACGCGTGCGTTCACCGACACCAGCGAACACCGAGTAACCGCCGTGCACTTTGGCGATGTTGTTGATCAATTCCATGATGAGAACGGTTTTTCCGACGCCGGCGCCACCGAACAGGCCGACCTTGCCGCCCTTAGAATAGGGGGCGAGTAGATCGACGACCTTAATGCCGGTGACGAGAATTTCGGCTTCTGTTGACTGCTCAGCAAAGGCAGGAGCGGCGCGGTGAATTGGGCTCTTCTTCGCAGTCTTGACGGGACCGGCTTCATCGACGGGTTCGCCGATGACGTTCATGATCCGACCAAGCGTTTCCTCGCCGACAGGAACCGAGATGGGGAGGCCGGTATCGCTTACTTCTTGGCCGCGCACGAGACCTTCAGATGAGTCCATGGCGATGGTGCGGACGGTGTGCTCGCCCAAATGCTGCGCGACTTCCAGAACGAGGCGATTGCCTTGGTTATTGGTTTCGAGTGCGTTCAAAATTTGTGGCAAATGCCCGTCGAACTGAACGTCGACGACGGCGCCCATCACCTGGCGGATTTTGCCTACTTTGTTCGTTGCCATGATTACTGTCCTCGTTCGTGCTGTTCGGTCAGAGCGCTTCGGCGCCCGAAATGATTTCGATGAGTTCTTTGGTGATGTTGGCCTGACGCTGGCGGTTATATTTGATCGTCAACTTGTTGATCATATCACCGGCGTTGCGTGTCGCACTGTCCATGGCCGACATCTGAGCGCCGTAGAATGACGCATTGTTTTCGAGCAAGCCACGGAAAATCTGGGTCGAGATGTTGCGTTTCAGGAGCACGCCGAGGATTTCTTCTTCGCTTGGCTCATATTCGTTGACTGCTTCGGCAACTTTCGAGGCCACTGGCGCTGCATCGGGCAGCTTTGCCGGGATCAACTGCAGAGCTGTCGGCTTCTGTGAGATGACCGATTTGAACTCGGCGAAATACAGGGTTGCGATATCGAATTCACCTTTGTCGAACATTCCGAACACACGATTGGAAATGTCTTCAGCGTTGACGAATCCGAGCTGCTTTACGGCCTTGAGATCGACGCGATCGACAATGTTTTTCGCGAAGTCCCGGCGAAGATTGTCTGCGCCCTTTTTGCCGACGTTGAGAATTTTGACGGTCTTGCCTTCGCGGGTCAGACGCTGTGCGTCGGCGCGTGCTAGCTTGGCAATATTAGTATTGAAGCCACCGCACAGACCACGCTCGCCGGTCATAACGATCAACAAATGGGTCTGGTCTTTGCCGGTACCGACGAGGAGTGGCGACGCGCCCGCCTTATTGGTTACGCGGCGATTTAGGTTGGCCAGAACCGTATCCATCCGCTCGGCGTATGGACGCGCGGCGGTTGCCGCCTCTTGCGCGCGGCGCAATTTTGCTGCGGCGACCATCTGCATCGCCTTGGTAATTTTGCGCGTCGCCTTCACCGAGGCAATGCGCGTACGCATTTCTTTCAAAGAGGCCATGGGATCGTTCGATCTTTCCGATCAGCACTCATTCAAGGGTCGCACATCGGACAACCGAAATGTGCGGGCTTAAAGTCGCGCGCCAGAAGTCAGCGCGCGGATTTTAATTTCAAGCGAACTGCTTCTGGATACCTTCGACGATCGACTTCAACTTCGAAGCGCTGGCGTCGGAGAGGTCCTTCGAGGTGCCGATGTCGTTCAACAAGCCCGCATTTGGCCCACGAAGGCTTGCCAAAAGCGCGTCTTCGAACGGGCGAACCTTATCGATCGACAAGCTATCCAAGTAGCCGTTGGTGCCGGCCCAGATGACGCAAACCTGCTCTTCCATTCTGAGCGGCGAAAACTGCGGTTGCTTCAATAGTTCAGTGAGGCGTGAACCACGGTTCAAAAGGCGCTGTGTTGCGGCGTCGAGATCGGAACCGAACTGAGCGAAGGCCGCCATTTCGCGATACTGCGCGAGCTCGCCTTTGATCTTGCCGGCGACTTTCTTCATTGCCTTCGTCTGGGCCGAAGATCCCACGCGCGACACGGAGAGACCGACGTTCACTGCGGGACGAATACCCTGATAAAAGAGTTCTGTTTCCAAGAAGATCTGGCCGTCGGTGATCGAGATCACGTTGGTCGGAATGAACGCCGACACGTCATTGCCCTGGGTTTCAATCACAGGAAGCGCAGTCAAGGACCCGTTGCCTGCAGCGTCACCCATCTTGGCGGCGCGCTCAAGCAAACGCGAGTGGAGATAGAACACGTCGCCGGGGTAGGCTTCGCGGCCTGGTGGGCGGCGAAGAAGGAGCGACATCTGACGATAAGAGACGGCTTGTTTTGAAAGATCGTCATAGATGATCACGGCGTGCATGCCATTGTCGCGGAAGTATTCGCCCATGGCGCAACCGGTGAAGGGCGCGAGGAACTGCATCGGCGCGGGATCGGAGGCGGTCGCGGCAACGATGATCGAATACTCAAGAGCGCCGTTTTCTTCGAGGGTTTTAACGAACTGGGCGACGGTCGAGCGTTTCTGACCGACAGCGACGTAAACACAGTACAACTTCTGGCTTTCGTCTGTGCCTTTGTTGAGCGATTTTTGATTTAGAATGGTATCGAGCGCGATGGCGGTCTTGCCGGTCTGACGGTCACCGATGATCAATTCGCGCTGGCCGCGACCGATTGGAATCAAGGCGTCAACCGACTTCAAACCGGTTGCCATTGGCTCATGCACTGATTTGCGCGGAATGATGCCCGGAGCTTTGACGTCGACACGCGAGCGCTTGTCAGCTTTGATGGGACCCTTGCCGTCGATAGGGTTGCCGAGCGCGTCGACGACGCGGCCCAAAAGACCCTTGCCGATTGGCGTGTCGACGATAGCGCCGGTGCGCTTGACGATGTCGCCTTCTTTGATCGAACGGTCATCGCCGAAAATCACGACGCCGACGTTGTCGTTTTCGAGATTAAGGGCCATGCCGCGGATGTTGCCGGGGAATTCGACCATCTCGCCGGCCTGAACTTTGTCGAGGCCATAAACGCGGGCAATCCCGTCGCCGACCGACAACACTTGACCGATTTCAGAGACTTGAGCCTCCTGACCGAAATTCTTGATTTGATCCTTGAGGATCGAGGAAATTTCTGCGGCGCGGATATCCATCAGCCGGTCCCTTTCATGGCAACTTGGAGTGCATTGAGTTTGGTTTTCAGCGAGCTGTCGATCATGCGGCTACCAACCTTCACGACGAGACCGCCGAGCAGTGATGGATCAACCTTCGCTGTAATTTTAACGTCTTTGCCGACAGATGCTTTGAGTGCCTCGATCAACGCCTGCATTTGCGCGTCGGTCAGGGGATGGGCAGAGGCGACGTCGGCTGCCACTTCACCACGCTCGCGCGCGGCAATGGCTCGAAAGCCTTTGATCATGTCCTGCAAAGCGAACAACCGGCGGTTCTTGGCCAGAACCTGGACGAAATTGGCGGCTAGCCCGCTTACGCCAGCTTTTGCCAGCACTGCCTTCAGTGCCTTTGCCTGGTCGTCGGCGGAGAACACGGGGTTCATCACCATACGGCGCAGGTCGTCACTCATATCGAGCAATGACTGGACTGAATTTAAGTTTTTTTCGACCTCGGCCGTTTGGCCTTGGTCCTTAGCGAGGTCGTAAAGTGCGGACGCATAGCGCCCTGCCACACCGGTCGTCATGCTATCATCGGATGCCACGTGAAAACGTCTCTACCGTTCGGTGGTGATGCGCCCGCCCCGCAAAGAGCTGTCGCCGCACCCCAAGGTGGGATTTCCAAGACCTGCCGGAGAAATGGATGGGTCTCGATACGAGAATTGCCGCAATTTAGGCTAATGAGCGAGACACCCCGCCGCACCCGCACTGAAACGCTGGCGGTGCCATACCACGGTCGTTCGGGGGCAGCAACGGGGCGGATCGCGTACGATTTGACGCATCGACCGCTTCTTTGGTCTATGGGGCCGAGTTGCGAAGCTGCACCATTTAGGGCAGCAACATGAACAGCGCGACTAAAGGTGCCGCCGCGGATGCAATTTAGTCTGTCAGTTCAATAGGTAGAGAGCTACACTCTCGACTAGACAGCATCAGGCGTGGACGGCCAGTGTTTTGTCCTTGCGAAAGAGAGGGTGAACGGTATCGGTTGGCAGCCCTTCGAATTCGGTCCAATTTTACTCATGCAACGCAATTCACAAGCACCACCCCCGACAACGCCGACGGCGCAGGTTGATCCTGGCGCTCAGGACGGAGGGGGCGTGACAGGCGGCGTGACGCCATCGATGGCGCAATTTCTCGAAATCAAGGCCGCAAATCCGGATTCGATCTTGTGGTATCGAATGGGTGATTTCTACGAGCTTTTCTTTCAGGATGCGGTCGTTGCTTCGGAGGCCCTTGGTATCGTTTTAACTAAACGCGGCAAACACTTAGGCGTCGACATTCCAATGTGTGGCGTGCCGGTTCACCGCGCTGATGAATACCTGCAACGGCTGATCCGTAAGGGTTATCGTGTTGCCGTTTGCGAACAACTTGAAGACCCGGCTGAGGCACGAAAGCGCGGCTCGAAGGCGGTGGTGAAACGCGACGTTGTGCGACTGGTGACACCTGGCACATTGACCGAGGAGACTTTGCTCGACGCCAAATCGCGCAATTATTTGACGGCTGTTTTCCGCTCTGCGGCGTCTGCTTCGGCATCTGGCGACAAAAGGCCAAAGGTGACCGCCGTGGTCGCATTGGCGTCGCTTGATATTTCCACAGGTGAATTTGAAGTCGGGGAGCACGACGCCGACGACTTGCAAGGCGAACTCGCACGTTTGGCGCCGAGCGAGGTCATTGCGTCTGATGTTGCGCTGCAGGATGCAGGATTTCGATCGACGATTGCCTTTTCGGGCGCGTCTTCTACTCCGGTGCCAAATGCGAGTTTTGACAGTCTCGCTGGCGACCGACTGATCAAGAGTGCGCTTGGCGTCAGCGACCTGCAAGCGTTTGGGGCGTTTTCGCGCGCCGAACTGGCAGCTATTGGTGCCTTGCTTAAGTATGTTGACCTCACCCAACTTGGCAAACGACCGGTGGTGCGGCCGCCGAGACGAAGTGGCGCGGGTGCCGTACTGGTTATTGATGCTGCGAGCCGGGCGTCTCTTGAATTGGTTAGGTCGACGTCCGGCGAGCGTGGAGGATCGTTATTAAGTGCTATTGATCGCAGCGTCACAGGCGCTGGTGCGCGGGAGTTAGCCCATCGCCTTGCTAGTCCGGCGCGCGATCTCAAATTAATCACGCGACGGCTCGATGCAGTTCAATATCTCGTCGAAAAGGACTTACTGCGCCACGATCTCCGAGATGCGCTGCGGCGCGCGCCCGATCTTGCGCGTGCTATGTCACGCTTGGCGTTCCAACGGGGTGGACCGAGAGACCTTGGCGCAGTGCGTGACGCGCTCAAGGCGGCGCTATCAGCTGCAACACTTGTTAAGCAGAGTGCACGCGATATTGGACTAGCGCTAGAATTGGCAACGCTTGTTGAGCGGCTCGCGCCCGATGGGCTTGCGCTCGAAAAACTCCTGAGTGCTGCATTGGTCGATGAGCCACCGCAATTCCGGCGCGACGGTGGCTTTGTGCGTGCAGGATATGCGGCAGAACTCGATCAAGTACGAAGTTTGCGCGAGGATAGCCGACAAGTCATGGCGGCGCTCGAACTCAAGTACCTTGAGCAGACCGGGATTAAAACACTGAAGGTCCGACACAACAATATCCTGGGCTACTATATCGAAGTCAGCGTCAATACGGCCAAACCCCTTCTTGCGCCGCCGCTGTCGGAGTCGTTCCGACACCGGCAGACGATGGCGAGCGCGATGCGGTTCACCACGGATGAGTTAATTGAAATTGAAGGCAAGATCGCGTCGGCGGGCGAGCGAGCGCTGGCGCTTGAGCAAGATATATTCAATGTGTTGGCCGAAGCTATCCATAGCGCTGAGCAACAATTGTCTGCGTTAGCTGCTGCACTCGCAGACATCGATTGCTTACAGAGCTTAGGGGAGATTGCGGTCGAACAAGGCTACGTGCGGCCAAACATTGGATCTGGCGTGCACTTGGAGATCGACGGCGGACGACATCCCGTCGTCGAACAAGCCTTGAAAGCGGCGAAAGCTGGTCCGTTTATTGAAAACGACTGTGTACTTGGGCGCGAACCTGTTGATCCGCAAGCGGGTGGCACGGCGCAATATGGACCGGGTTTCGACGATCAAGCGACGGGTCGCCTTTGGCTCGTGACCGGGCCTAACATGGCGGGTAAGTCTACGTTTCTGCGGCAGAATGCGCTCATTGTTGTGCTGGCGCAGATGGGTTCGTTTGTGCCAGCGACGTCGGTACGATTGGGTTTGGTGGATCGACTATTTAGTCGCGTTGGTGCTTCAGATGATCTGGCACGCGGGCGCTCTACAT
>JABFRJ010000318.1 GCA_013141255.1 Hyphomicrobiaceae bacterium | reverse complement strand
CGATGTTTCCAGCGGCAGGACTCTGACATGGGCAACTCCTTTGGGCGGATTGAGCCTCTTAGCGTAGCCCTGTCCTTAAGTGTCGCAAAGTGCTGATCAGTGTCGCAATAAGCTGAGCACGCGTGTGGTATTTGCATGCTTGCCGCCGCAGGTTAACTCGGGCCACTCTCGCGCAACTGATTCCTGCGGCGCGACCGGACTTGCGCGCGGCATCGATCCGGAACTGGGGAAGAGGCCTTATGCACGGTGTGGGTGGCGGAAAAGACGACGGTTCAGACGCACATGATCACGGTTTGAACCTTGGTTTTGGTCTTGATCGGTTGGGGCTTGTTACGCTGGCGCATCCTATGATGTCGGCGGTGGCGATGCTTGTGCTGGCTGCTATCGCCGCGATGGGGTTGTCGGCGCTTAAGGTCGACGACTCGTTGTCTGAATTGTTTCGTACCGAGACCGCAGAATTTCGTCGTTACGAGGAAATAGACCGTCGCTTTCCATCGAGTGAATACGACGTGCTGGTGGTTGTTGAAGGCAAAGATTTGTTGGCGCGACCGCAGTTGACTGCCTTTCGGCAAGCGGTGGTTGATTTGCAGTTGGCGGATGGTGTCAACGGTGTGGTGTCGATGTTGTCGGCGCGCGGTCGCCCGGATGCCAAAGGTTATGCGGCCCCTATCGTGCCTGATACAATTCCTGAGGGGGCTGTTTACGAGCAGGTGATCCGCGACCTCAGGTCCAATGAAATTGTAGCGGGGAAATTTTTGTCGGCGGATGGCACGTTGGCGATGGCGGTGTTGTCGCTTGATCGTGAGACGGTGGTCCGCGACGGTGCGCGTGCGATTGTCGGTGGCATTATTGATAGCCTCAAGAAGGAATTGGCGCAGTCTGGGCTGTCAGTCCAGGTGACGGGGGCACCTGTAATGCAACTTGAAATCCGCAATGCGGTCGAGCGCGATCAGATGGTCTATAATGGGCTTGGTCTGGCCTTTGGTGCAGCTATTGCGCTCGTCTTTTTCCGTTCGTTGCGGATGATGCTTTTGGCGGCGCTGCCACCGGTACTGGCTGTTGTTATGTCGCTTGGTCTGCTGGGTTGGCTTGGGTTCAAGCTCAACCTGTTTCTCAATGTCATGACTCCGCTGGTTATGGTGATGGGTTTTGCGGACAGCATGCAAATGACGTATGCGATCCGTGATCGATTGGTTGCGGGCGACAGTGCGCGGGATGCCATTGCGTATGCGGTGCGGGTTGTGGGGCCTGCGTGTGTGGTCGCGCATGCAACTGCGCTGGTGTCGTTTATAGCGCTTTTGTTTTCTGATAGCGCTCTGATCCGCACGTTTGGACAAGCGGGTGCGCTGGCGACGCTTGTTTCCTTTGTTGCGGTCATTGGTGCGATGCCTGTCTTGAGCCTGTTTGTGCTTGGCAAATCTGGTGCGTCGTCGGTCGGCGATGGCAATGATCGGGCGATGAAAAGCCTGGCACGTTTTGTTGGGCATGTGGTTGATTGGGTGACGGCGCGGCCGGTTGCGGTTTCCGTGGCAGGACTGTTACTCGCTGGTGTTTTTGCGTTGGTTCATTCGACGCTGGAGCCGCGCTACCGCTTGGCTGATCAGGTGCCGGACCGCGAACAAGCGCTTAAAGCTACGGGGCGCCTCGATCAGAAGCTGACGGGGGCCAACCCTGTGCATGTGATGATCAAATGGAAAGATGGCCAACCGTTGTATGAAGCGAAGACGCTTGCGGTGATTGCTGAAACGCATCGTGTGCTTGAGACGGCTGCTGGGCTTGGCAATGTGTGGTCGCTCGATAGTCTGAGACGCTGGCTCAAGGATGCAGGTGACGACGGCATTGTGAATGTGCAGCGTTATGTGAAGCTGTTGCCGGAGCATCTGGTGCGCCGCTTTATCGCGAAAGAGGAAACAGCAGTGTTGGTCACGGGGCGTTTGCCGGATGTTGACGCGAGCCAGATTTTGCCGGTGGTGGACAAAATCGACGCGGCGTTGGAGCCTGTGCGCAAAGCTAATCCGGGCTACGAGATTTCAGTGACGGGGCTCCCGGCGATTGCGGCGCGTAATAGTGCGCGCCTGATAAAGCAACTCAACGAAGCTTTATGGGTCGCCATGGCGTTGGTTGCGGTGTTGCTCGGCCTCGCGTTCCGGTCGGTGTTTGTGACTGTGATTGCGCTTTTGCCGTCGTTATTTCCTATTGTGGCGGCGGGGACGGCACTCAAACTCGGTGGCGAGGGGCTTGAGTTTTCGAGTGTGATTGCGTTGGTTGTCATTTTCGGCTTGGGTGTTGATGCGCTTATTCACTTTCTCAACCGTTTGTCGCGAGAAGAGCGCGTCGGGGAAGATCCCGCTCTGGCGATCCGGCGGGCGCGCGTGTTGGTCGGGCCGGCGATTATCTTGACGACGATTGTGTTGGCGTTTGGGCTTGGCGTGACTGTGTTCTCGGATTTGCCATCACTTAGGTTGTTTGGTCGAGTTTGCTCGATTACGCTCATCGCATCGTTGTTTGGTGATTTGGTGTTTTTGCCTGCGACGGTTGCGCTGGCGCGTCGGTATTGGCCGGTGAAGGCTAAGGCTTGATGATCTCATCGGTTCGGTCGCCGTAAAATCGCTGCTTCAGAATTTCCGCGATTGCTGTTGTGGCATGAACATCGAGTGTTGCAGTGATAGCAATGACGCGACTGGCGGTCGCCAGTTCTGCCAAAGCGCCGACTGAGCCCTTCAAGCGCACCTTGTCTTTTTCGGTCGTTACGAGTGTTGCGCGCTTGTTTTTCGCTCGGGTGAGTAGGGCCGTTGCTTCGGTTTCGCTGAAGGTGTGGTGATCGGGAAATGCCACACGGTCGACGATCTGTGCGCCATAGTTTTCGAGCATTTTGAAAAATCGCTCTGGCGCGCCGATCCCGGCGTAAGCGACAATGTTTTCATTTTTAAGCCAGGATGTATCGTTTGCGGCAAGGATCTCTGTGTCGAACGCGAATGCGATGCCAAACTGACCCATGATCTCGGGGCGTGGCGTCGTTAGGTTTGCATCGGGCGGCGTCACAGTGACGATAATATCAGTGCGATAGATTTGATCCGATATTGGTGCACGCAGGGGGCCGGCGGGGATGACACGGCCATTTCCAATGCCGCGCACGCGATCGACGACGGCGATGCGGACATCTTTGCGAAGGGATGGGTTTTGCAGGCCATCGTCCATGACGATGATGGTGGCTTTCAGTAAGCTTTCATTGGCTTCGATGAAGCGTGCGCCCGCGGCACGGTCAGCGCTCACGACGACAGCGTTGTCTTGCGCTAATAGAAGTGGTTCGTCGCCGACCTGTGTGGCGATGTCGCGATCCTTATCGACGATGTGCTGGCCTTTGATGCTGCCGCCGTAGCCGCGTGAGAGAATGACGGGTGTATGGCCTGTGGTTTGGAGGTGTGCGCAGATGGCGCGTACCAGAGGCGTTTTGCCTGTGCCGCCCGCCGTGAAATTGCCGACGCAGATGACGGGCAGTTTTGAAGTGTAGACGGGTGGTTTGTTCAATCGACGTGTCGCAACGGCGCCATAGACGGCGGCCACCGGGGTGAGCGTTTTCGTGATCAGGCGCGACTGCCAACTGATGGTGTCGCGATACCACCAGAATGGTGCGTCACCTCTTTGACTAGCTGACACCGGTCAGCTCCCGTACTGGTGCTGGTGTGGTCTCTGGCGCCAGATGGGTTAGGATCACTGCACGCGTCTTGGCCAACGCACCGGTCAGATTTTCAAGTGCGCCTTCAGCTGATTTGCGCATGCGAGCACGTTCCGAGCCGTCGTCAAACAGGTGAGCTGCAGCGGTCGCGATTTCGTCGGCATTTCGGACTTCAAGCGCGCCACCAGCTTTCAATAGGGCTGTAAAGCTTTCGGTGAAGTTGCTCCAACCGGGGCCGGTCAATACGACAGCACCGTGGCGGACAGCTTCGATTGGGTTATGGCCGCCGGGTTCACGGCTCAATGATTTACCGATAAAAGCGACTTGGGCGATTGCGAACAGCGTGCCGAGTTCATTCAATGTATCGGCGAGATAGATGCCGTCAGTCGATTTTGTGCCAGAGGTATCGGGTTCTTGGTCGCGGCTACGTTGGCGGACGTCGTAACCTTGCCCCTGTAGCCGCTCGATTATTGCGGTGGCGCGTTCAGGGTGGCGCGGCGCGATAATGGTGATTAGACGGGGGTGGGTTGCGCGCAGTTGAGTGTGAGCTGCGGCGAGGATGTCTTCTTCGTCGTCGTGAGTTGAGGCCGCGAGCAGGAGCGGGCGATCCCCGAGTCGAAGCTCAAGCTTGGTGCGTGCTGCAGCGTTGACGGGCAGGGGGGGGCTATCTGTTTTTAGATTACCCGAGACGGTAACATTGGCGCCACCGAGTGCGACGAAGCGTTCGGCGAAGGCACGATCTTGGGCCATGATGGCGGCGAAGCGACTGAAAATCGGCCGTGCAACATCAACATTCTGGCGCCAATTGCGGAACGAGCCTTTTGACATGCGTCCGTTGACGAGTACGAGCGGGATGTTTTTGCTTGTCGCGCTCAAAATCAGGTTGGGCCAGATCTCGCTTTCAACGAAGATTGCGAGATTGGGCTGCCAATGATTGAGGAAGCGCTCGACGAACTTGGGCGCATCGTACGGTACGTATTGGTGAATGGCGATGCCGTTAAGGCGCGTCGTGGCGACGCGAGCTGAGGTGACAGTCCCGGTCGTGAGCAAAACGTGTGTTCGGGGGCGAAGTTGTCTCAATTCTTCTATCAAGGGGATAACGGCATTGGTTTCGCCAACGCTTGCGGCATGGAACCAAATTACAGTGCCGATGGGGCGTGCGGCACTGGCAATGCCAAAGCGTTCGTTGCGTCGCGTGGAGTCTTCCTTGTTGCGGCGTTCTCGAAACTTCAGAAGCAATGGTGTGGCTGGTGCCAGCGCTTTGGTAAACCCGCGATAGATCCTCAGCTTGCGGCCCGGTACTGCGCGTTCGCCTGACGCCGTGAGGGCAGCTGGTGGTGTGGATCTAATGTGAGAGACGCCTGCGCGGGCGTAAGCGTCGATGGTTGCGATGTTGAGATTTTCTTCGACTTTTTGACGAAGGCGTTCGAGTTCGTCTGGTGTTGCGTCTTTAGGGACCCAGATTGGTTCGCCGAACGATGCGCCCAGTCGTGAGAACGGGAGATTGAGCGTCATGCGGCTCCAGGTCTTGAGTGACCAATAGCGCGACGAGCACATGGCGACTGGTATGATGGGGCGACCTGAAATTTTGGCGAGCGTGACAATGCCGTGGCCAGAGCGGCGGGCGGGCCCCGGCGGTACATCGGCAGTCATGGCAACAGAATAACCATCATCAAGTGCTGAGACGGCGTTGCGAAAGGCATTGGCGCCGCCGCGGTCTTTGCCTTTGACGCCCGCGCCTGCACCACGAATGAGTTCGATGTCGTAGCGTGCGAGTGCGTGGGCCAGACCTTCGGCGTCACGATGCAGCGCGAGCATGGCCTTAGTCGGTATTTTAAATTGGTTCATGGTTGGGAGAAGCGCGAACTGGCCGTGCCACATCGCGAAAATGGCGGGATGATGCTGTATGAGATCGGCTGCGTAGTCGTGCATCAATGGTGGTCGCTGCGACGTCCGTTCGACCAAACGGATGTAACCCGCGACGGTGGCGCCGACGGCTCGATCGAGCAAACGTGGTTTGTTTGGGATGGGCGCCATGGTGGGCGGTTAGGCCCTTCTTTTCCTGCGGGCGGCGTTGAGGTTCACGACTTAGGCTTATAACGGGGCAAAGCGATATTGCCGAGAGGTGGTTCTCTTACTTGGACGTGTCAGGCTTATTTGTCACGCGGGACTTGGCTTTGAGGCCACGGCCGAGTTTTTCAAGGGCTTCGCGCAGGGCGGGATCGGTCACATCTGGCAGGGGGCTCGCATCTGCGGCAGTGGGGATCAGGCGTTTGCGGACGGGCTTAACATCGATCGGTGCTTGCAAAATGCGGACATCTCCGACGGCCCGGTAGCCAAAGTAAGCGTTGACACGCTCGGCGACTTCGGCGCGGCGGTATTCCATTTCAAGTGCGCGAGCGCCGTCGACACGGAGGGTGAGGACGGCGCCGTCACGTTTGCGCTGCTGCATGTCTTCTGATGGTTCGCCTTCTGGCGCGCGTGGCCATTTGAGGCGTTCGGGCGCTGTGTATGTGGCTAATTCTCGACCGACAATCTCGGTCCAATCGGTTATGAGCGCGACGGCGGAAAAGCCGTATTTTTCGAAGGCTTTGCGTGTGAGGCTCGGGACAAACCCGGCAATTTGGCGAGGGGCCGCGAACGGGCGTGGCGGCGCTGGAGGCGGCGGCGTCTTAGTCGCAGCTGCTTTGGCCGCGGTCTCTTTCGATGCCGTCGTTTTGGGCGATGTGACTGCCTTTTTTGCAGCAGTTTTCGCCTTTGTCGGTGGTGGTGCTTTATTGTTCATGGCGAATGTTGTGTGTCGACTCGGTCGAGAGAAGCGTTTGGGAACTGTCGCGCGGGGGGTAGACTTGGGCAAGTGATTCTAACGGTTCACTCACAGAGTCGATATTGACTGCGACTCCTTACGCTCGATTTCGGTCGATCGCCTGGCGAGGGCACGATGGATGTGATTGGCAAGACCCGAAGACTTCAATCGCAACCATCGGACAGCGATGAGCCGGAGGAACGTGGTGTGCCTGTTCGCCGTCGGCGGTCGGCAAGGGTTAAAGCACATATCAAAGTTGATCCGCCAGCTGATGTGGCGGCGCGTTTGCTTGCTTGGTACGACCGCGAAGCGCGCGTTTTGCCGTGGCGGTATCGGCCTGGTGTTCCCGCGGACGCTTACCGCGTTTGGCTATCGGAAATTATGCTGCAACAGACGACCGTGAAGGCGGTCATTCCGTATTTTGAGGCATTTACGCGTCGCTGGCCGACTGTGAAGACGTTGGCTGCTGCACCGATTGATGATGTTCTCGCAGCCTGGGCTGGGCTTGGGTATTATTCCCGCGCTCGAAATTTGCATAAGTGCGCAATCGTTGTAGTGAAACAGCATAAGGGAAAATTTCCAAATACAGAAACGGCGTTGGCTGAGTTGCCCGGTATTGGGCCCTACACTGCTGCTGCGATTGCAGCGATTGCGTTTGGGCAAAAGGCGACCGTTGTTGATGGTAATGTCGAGCGTGTGGTGTCGCGACTGTTTGCAATTGACACGCCAATGCCCAAGGCCAAGCCTGCGATAAAGGCTCTGGCTCAGACTTTAACGCCTGACCTGAGAGCGGGCGATTTTGCTCAAGCAATGATGGATTTGGGGGCGACTGTGTGTTCGCCCAAACGCCCGTCGTGTTTGATGTGTCCGATCAAGGCGCAGTGTCACGGTCAGTCGCTTGGCATCGCTGAAGCGTTGCCGAAGCGTTTGCAAAAGGCAGAGCGGCCGGTGCGCCGGGCGATTGCTTTTGTGGCGTTGTGCGAGGATGGCGCGGTGCTTGTGCGCAAACGGCCGGATGCTGGATTGCTGGGTGGAATGTTGGAAGTGCCATCAACTGCGTGGGACGCGGATCTGCCGTCACGCAAGGAGGCGCTCGCTGGTGCACCGGTTAGCGCTGATTGGTGGCAGGTGGCTGAGGATGTTGTTCACATTTTTACGCATTTTAGGCTTGAGATCAGCGTTATGCGGGCACTCGTGCCGACCGACGTTTCGCTCAATCTGTGGGCTGAGCCGAAGCGCTGCAAATTCGTGCATCGACATGATTTACATGCGGAAGCGTTGCCGAGCGTGATGCGCAAGATTATCGCGCACGCGTTGAAGTCTGAGTAAACAAAGTTATGTGTTCAGTCGTGATGAATGAGTTGGCTTGGCAATAAACCGGGCCGGAATGTTGCGATGGCGTCGCAAACAGCGATTAGTTCGCAGTCGAGAAAGAGCAGGCTGAGTGTAAGAGCGGGGACCCCGACACGCCGTTGCAAAGCGCCGCCCAAACGGATGAGGGGACGTGCCTTTGCAAGGCGGTATTCTGGCCATTTCAGATAAAGTTCGAGCACGCGACTATGATGAGGGTCGCAAGGAGCAACAGCGTCGATGTCGGACCAATAGATCGGGTCATGGTTGAGGCGGCTGTCAATTATGCCTTGGTGATTGATCACCAGAATGGGCGTATCGGTGTTGATGCGCCGAATTACTGCAAGGGTTGCAACGAACAGCCCGCACATCCATAGCAGAGCGACGATACGGGTTGCCGTGGAACTGGCGGCTGCAAGAGGCAATGACAAGGCCGTTATGCCTGCGATGATCCAAGCCAAGCGACGCAGTCGTTCCCTGTTCCAGTAGACTTCAAAACTCGAGGCGTTGTTGTTCGGTATAGAGCTGACGATGTTTGCATGTTTTGGGCGCATGGCGGGGTCCGTTGCGCTGACTTGGAATGCTGAAGTGACCACTTCGTCTTAGACTATAGTAGCATTCACGTTATGGTCTGCAAGACACGATCGGTTGTGCGGTGCGGCGTTGGTTATGTGGCCTAATGAGGACTTGCCGGCGCTTTTTGGCGCATGGCCAATAGGAGAGAGCTTTTAGTGAGTGACGACGAGGAAAATCGCTTGTCCGCGCGGGCTGCGCGCTATGTGCGCGTGGGTACGAACGTCGGGGCAATTGCGGCGAAGGTTGCGGGACAACGCTTCTTTGGGATGGAAGCAGACAATAACCAGAACGCGGCGGCACTCGCGCAGGCGCTGGGTGGGCTCAAGGGCCCAATTATGAAAGTCGCGCAATTGCTGTCGACGATCCCGGAAGCGTTGCCGAAAGAGTACGCGGCGCAATTGTCGCAACTGCAGTCCCAGGCCCCGCCCATGGGGCCTGCTTTTGTGAAACGGCGGATGGTGGCGGAGTTGGGACCGGCATGGCAGCAGAGGTTTCGATCGTTTGAGTTGGCTTCGTCGGCCTCAGCATCGCTCGGGCAAGTGCACAAAGCGCTGGCACCAGATGGGCGCGCGCTGGCTGTGAAGCTGCAGTATCCGGACATGCAGTCGGCAGTGGAGGCGGATCTGACGCAGCTCAAGGTCGTGTTTGCCATTCATGCGCGAATGGACCGAGCCATCGATACTGCTGAAATTTTGCAGGAAATTTCGGCGCGACTGCGCGAGGAACTCAACTATGAGCTCGAAGCTCGGCATATGGCGCTTTATGCTCTGATCTTCGCTGGAGACGCCGGTATTCGCGTACCGAAAGTGGTTTCAGAGCTGTCGACTAAGCGCTTGTTGTCGATGACATGGCTTGAGGGTAAGCCGCTGATGGCGTTCAAAGAGCATCCGCTGGATGATCGTAACGCGATTGCGCAGGCGATGTTCCGCGCATGGTGGTTTCCGTTTTCGCACTACGGAGTGATCCACGGTGATCCGCACCTCGGCAATTACTCAATTTTCGAGCGTGAGGGTCGACCGGCTGGTGTCAACTTGTTAGACTATGGCTGCATTCGTTCGTTTCCTGTCAAATTCGTTGGCGGCGTGGTCGATCTTTATCGTGGTCTTCTTGAAGGAGATCGGGCACGCGTTGTGCACGCTTATGAAACCTGGGGTTTCAAGGGGCTCACAACAGAACTGATTGACGTCATGAATATCTGGGCGCGGTTTATTTATGGACCGCTGCTTGATGATCGCGTGCGGGCGATTGCGGAGGATGTGTCGCCGGGTGAATATGGTCGCAAGGAAGCGTTCTCGGTACACAAGGCATTGAAAGAAAAAGGGCCAGTCACTGTGCCCCGCGAGTTTGTGTTTATGGATCGGGCGGCCATTGGTCTAGGCGGCGTGTTCTTACACCTTAATGCGCGGGCAAATTGGTTTCGAATGTTCAACGAGACGATTGACGGCTTCGATTTGGAAACGGTGTCTGAGCGTCAGCGTCAGGCGTTTATGGCGACGTCGGTGCCGCTGCCACCGATCTAAAGGCGGGCGGTGTGAATAGGCCGTCCGGGCGTAAGATTAGCATAGCGATTAAAAGGGCGAAGATTGCTGCGTCGCGGTGCTCGATGGGGAAGAGGGCCGACCAAACCGCTTCGGCAAAGCCCAAAACTAATCCGCCGAGTAGCGCGCTGCGGGGCGTCGCAAGCCCGCCCAGAACCGCGCCGACAAGGGCTTTTAGCCCAGTGGCGAGGCCGCCGGAGAAACCAACGCCGCCGTAATATAGCATCATCAACAGACCGGCGATGCCGGACAGTACTGATGCTGCCAGCATGGTTGTGGTGACGATTGTGTGTGGGCTTAACCCCATGAGTGCGGCGGCTTTCGGATCATCTGCATAGGCGCGCCAGTGGCGGCCGAAGCGCGATTTTTTCATGGTAATTAGGAGCGTTGCGGCGGTGAAGATGGACACGGAGACCACGACAAACGCCATTGGTGTGGCTGTTATCGTAAGGTCGTCGCTTTGCGCCAAAGCCCATGGCCGGTTGAGGAGTGGAGGCATCCATCGGTTGCCGTTGCCTTGGGCCAGTCGTACGGCTTCTGACCAAACGATGGCTAAGCCGAGTGTTGCGATGAGCATATGTTGGCCGGGTGCACGGGATAGTGGCGCAATGACTAAGCGACCAAGTGCGACGCCATGTGCGATGGCGGTTATGAGCGCGAATGCGATGGCGAGGGCCAGAGATGACGCAGATCCAAGTATTATAGCCGAGCCTAAAAAACCGCCATACCCGGCCAGCATTGTCAGTTCGCCAAAGGCCAGATTGATGCGTCCTAGTAGTCCGTAAATAAGTGCGTAAGCGGCGGCCAGAAGCGCGTAAATCGAGATCAGCGGTGCGGCGCTTAAAAGCGTTTGCAGCAGAGTTGCGAGTGGGCGGGAAATGTGGGGTCTCATGCCGAGATCGGAGTAGGGAGCGGGGTCGGACGCGGCGGCCTCGCCGCGCTCAAGCCAGTATCTTTTTAGAAGCTGAAGTCGGAGCGGGCCTAACGCGCCTGATGCATCTGAGGTAACTGCTGTTAGCGCGTCGATGCTCGATTGTGGGCTAACCCAATCGCGTGTTGAGAATGTGCAAGCGATCCGTTGCGGCGGTTCTGGTTGCTGTTCTGGGATTGGTGCCGTTGTGCGTACGGTCACGTAGTCGAGTGCCACGGCAAAGACGCCTTCGCGTGTGGTTTTGGTTTCAATGGTTTCAATAATGCGAACCCGCGTTGCGGTTTGATCGAGGGCTGGGATTAAGCTGCGGCATAGCCGCATTGCTTCAGTGTCAACAAGGTTGGCGCACCCTCCGATGCTCATGAGAACAGTCGCAAGAACCAGCGATTTTAAGGACGATGGGGGTGTTGTCACATGGAGGCTTTGCCGGCTTGCGCTACTGACTGGCTTTTAGGCGCTTGGCTGCATCGAGGGCGAAATATGTGAGGATTCCGTCGGCACCGGCGCGTTTGAATGATAGAAGCGCTTCCATGATCACGCGGTCAGGATCGAGCCAGCCATTTTTGATCGCCGCCATTAGCATCGCGTATTCGCCAGAGACTTGATAGGCGTAGGTTGGAACCGCGAAAGTATCTTTGACGCGTCGGACAATGTCGAGATACGGCATGCCGGGTTTGACCATTACCATGTCGGCCCCTTCGGCGATGTCTAGGGCAACCTCTCGGAGGGCCTCGTCAGAATTGGCGGGATTCATTTGGTACGTGCGCTTATCGCCGATCAGTGTGGCGTTGGTGCCGATGGCATCACGAAAGGGGCCATAAAATCCCGACGCGTATTTTGCCGCGTACGACATGATTTGTACATCTTGATAGCCAGCAGCGTCTAGCGCTGTGCGGATTGCGCCCACACGACCGTCCATCATATCGGAGGGGGAAATGCAATCGGTGCCAGCGGCGGCAAGGGCCAACGATTGTTTGATCAGAATTTCAATGGAGTCGTCGTTGAGTATCCGACCTTTTTCGTCGAGCACACCGTCGTGGCCGTGGCTGGTGTAGGGATCTAGTGCCGCGTCAGTGATCACGCCGAGTTCGGGCACTGCATTTTTGATGGCGGCGACGGCGCGGCACATCAAGTTTGTGGCTTTGATAGCTTCTGATCCTGTTGGATCGCGGAGGGCTTTGTCGACATAGGGGAATGGTGCAATGGCTGGGATGCCGAGTTTGGCAGCTTCCAAGGCGGCTTTGACGGCTGCATCGATGTTCAATCGGTCAACGCCGGGCATGTGGTCGATGGGTGTTCTGGGTGTTTTACTATCGATTAGGAATATGGGCCAAATCAAGTCGTCCACTGAGAGTTGATGCTCGGCGTTGAGGCGGCGCGACCAGTCAGCCTTGCGATTGCGGCGCATGCGGACTTGGGGATATTGCCCGGATCCGGCTATGCTCGATTGGCCGTGAGAGGCTGTTGGGATCTCCGTACGGCGGGTTTTGGACATGGGGCCTCCAAGCTACAGGCATAGTCTAGACATCGGACCGGTCAAGCAACCGATAGGGCGGCTTCTTCGCAGTCGAACATTGTGGCAGAGTCGACGTTACAATGCTCGCCGATGTCTCCAGTCGCAAGCCTCAGGGTTGGAAAATCAGGCTCGTTGTTTAGCTGCTGCTATTGCGCGTGAGGTGCGCGGCTGACTTGTTCCCAAATACACGGCAATACCTGCCTATTCTGTGATCAATTTGCCGCAGTGTTGCCACTGCTCGCAGTTATGAGGCGTCCGGGGCTTCTGTTATGTGCGCGGTCCATCTAGATTTTTGGAAGATTCTCGGGAGGTTAACTCGCGGGATGTTGTGTTCGTACTGTCGGTCGGTTCCCTAAGTTGTCGAATTCGAGACATCATCGAACAAGGTTGTATTCTAGGTATGTCAGCTTCATCGTCAGCTCCCAATGATACACCGCTTGGCCCACCCGGTCAGGCGCGGTGGTTTATTGGTCGCGACGGTCAACAATTTGGTCCGGTTACAGAAATCGAGTTTCGCAAGTTGATTGAGCTGGGTCATCTCCGGCCAACAGATTTGGTGTGGCGCGAGGGGTGGCCTGAGTGGCGTCCGGCGCATGTCCTGTTGCCCGATCCTGGTCAAAGTGGGCGTGCTACGCCGCGCACCCCACCTTCTGCTGGGGTTCAAGGTCCTACATCGGAGATTGTGGAGCCTGTACGTTCGACACCAGCTCCGCAATCTTCATCTCCGCAACCTTCCTCTCATGGCGATAACCGCACCGCGGTGGCGCAAAACACGAGAGCTGCTGATATTGCGCCTATTCAAGCTTCTCCGTCACGCCCGGTTGCTCAGACTGACAAGAGTATGGATGCGTCGATTCAGGGGACTGTACGCGGTTCTGGACTTCGGAACTCGTTCTTGGTCTTGCTGATTGTCGGTGTGCTGGCGGCCGGTGTTTGGTTTTTCTTGCCGCAACTTATTGCCGGAGTTTCAAGCCTATCGGGTAAGTCCAGTGGTGGGGCTAGCTTGCGCTCGCTCTCGACTTCGCCAATCGCAGGTTTTGCGGCGGAACCAGTGGTGACGGATCGCATGTTGCAGTCGACCGCGATATTTCAATTGCTCAAGCGATCGCATCCGGATTGGTATAACGCGCGCGTGGCTGATGCTTCTGCGGCGGTTAAGGCTGGCGCGCCTGAGACGCAGGTTCTGTCGACTCTTATGCAAGCCGTGGTTAAGTTGCGCCGGGACCATTCTGAAAATGCGTCGGCTGCGCCTTTGGGGCATTTGCAGGCCATTGGCCAGTCATTCGTAGCTAATCTTGCGCATCTGAAAAGTGTGGGCGCTAGTACGTGCTTTGCCTTCATTTCAAATGGCGAAGCGGCGCCGGGGGTGATCGAACTTTATCAAAATAAAGACCATACGGGGTTGCTGCAGCGGCAACTCGTGGCGGTGTTTGAAGCCGTTGATGAGGGGCGCAAGACGCCGCGTGTTTATCCGGTGCCAAAGCAAGGCGACTATGATTTGTTGGTGGTAGAATTGCAAAATAGAGGTTGGACCCAGGCGGATATTCAAACATTTTCGGATAGCCGTGCTCTGGCGAAATCGCCGCCTGAGAAAGTTTGTGCGTTGGTGACGGAATGGTTTGAAAGCCAACTTGGACTTAAAGATCCGGATGTACGGTTGCGCTTATTGGTTGATAGTTTGCGCCCGATGATTGCGGGCTGAAGGCTGCGCGCGTCGTATGTTTTGAGGTGACCTAAAGGTCAATGTTGCGGTCTTACTTTTAGGTCGTGACCGCGTTAGGCAATGTTGCCTATGCCGACACACTTTAACCAAACACCTAGACTCCTGCGGTTGCTGTGGCGGAAAGGTGATGCTACGCCTTTCGTATACGTTCGCGCTTGGTGTGGTGGCCTGCAAGGCTAGCTTTGCCGTTGGGTGCATAATTTTCTGTCATACGCGCAGGGGCCGCTTACATGGACGACAATTCTCGAGACAGCAATGCACAGAACGCGTCAGCGCAAGAATGGGTTGATGCTATCCGGTCTGTGATTGCTGTTGAGGGTGCGGACGAAGCTGATCGAGTTTTGACAGCGAGTGTCAATGAAGCGCGCAAACATGGTGCGCGGATTCCGTTTGCTGCGAATACGGCGTATATCAATACGATCCATCCTGATGAACAGCCGGATTATCCTGGCAATCGCGAGCTTGAGCAAAAGGTGCGCGCGGCGGTGCGTTGGAATGCGGCTGCCATAGTGCTTAAGGCGAATAAGGACAGTTCTGAGCTTGGCGGACACATTGCGTCGTTTCAATCTGCTGCAACTCTCTATGCGACCGGGTTCACTCATTTTTGGCATGCGCCGAGTGTTGGCCACGGTGGTGATTTGATTTTTGTGCAGGGACACTCTGCACCCGGTATTTACGCGCGTGCGTTTATGGAAGGCCGACTGACTGAGGATCAGTTGAAAAATTTCCGACAGGAAGTTGATGGCAAAGGTTTGTCATCGTATCCGCATCCGTGGCTGATGCCGGACTTCTGGCAGTTTCCGACGGTTTCAATGGGTCTTGGGCCGCTGATGGCAATCTATCAGGCGCGCTTTCTAAAATATTTACATGGTCGAGGTTTCGCCGATACCAGCAATCGTCACGTTTGGGTTTTCTGTGGTGATGGCGAAATGGATGAGCCGGAAAGCCTTGGCGCGATTGCGCTGGCGGGGCGTGAGAAACTCGACAACCTTGTGTTTGTGATCAATTGCAATTTGCAGCGCCTTGATGGCCCGGTGCGTGGTAACGGCAAAATCATTCAGGAGCTTGAAGGCGATTTCCGTGGCGCTGGGTGGAATGTCATCAAGTGTATCTGGGGTTCGGGCTGGGATGAATTACTCGCCAAAGACACGACGGGCCGTTTGCGGCAGTTGATGGAAGAGTGTGTTGACGGCGAGTATCAAGATTTCAAGTCGAAGAATGGCGCCTATGTGCGCGAGAAATTCTTCGGTCGCTATCCTGAAACAGCGGCGATGGTTGCTGATTGGCCAGATGAAAAAATCTGGACCTTGACGCGTGGCGGTCATGATGCGGTGAAGGTTTATGCCGCCTACAAGGCTGCCGTTGACTGCAAAGATAAGCCGACGGTGATCCTTGCGAAGACCGTCAAAGGTTACGGAATGGGTGAAGCTGGTGAAGGTCAGATGATTACGCACCAGCAGAAAAAAATGGGCTTGGAGGCGTTGCGGCAGTTCCGTGATCGTTTCAAAGTCCCGGTAGCTGACGATGAGCTCGAAAAACTTCCCTATTTGAAATTGCCGCAAGGATCTCCTGAAGAGACGTATTTTAAGGAGAGCCGAGCCCGTCTTGGTGGCTCGCTACCGCAGCGTCGACGCAATTCCGATGTGGAACTTGTTATTCCGCCGCTCAGTGTGTTTGAACCGCTGTTGAAGTCATCGGAGGGGCGCGAAAACTCCACCACTATGGCGTTTGTGCGTTGCCTCAATATTCTGCTGCGCGATAAGAGCATAGGTAAACGGATTGTGCCGATCGTGCCGGATGAAAGCCGTACATTCGGTATGGAAGGGATGTTCCGCCAGTACGGAATCTTCAGCCAAGTTGGCCAACTCTACCGTCCGCAAGATGCTGATCAATTGTCTTACTACAAGGAAGACAAGAGCGGTCAGATGCTGCAAGAAGGCATCAACGAAGCGGGCGCGATGGCGTCATGGATCGCTGCGGCGACAAGCTATTCGACATCAAATTCGCCAATGATCCCGTTCTATATTTATTACTCGATGTTCGGGTTCCAGCGTATTGGTGACTTGGCGTGGGCCGCCGGCGATATGCGTGCACGCGGCTTTCTTGTGGGCGGCACGTCTGGACGGACGACGCTGAACGGCGAGGGGCTACAGCATGAAGACGGCCATAGCCATCTCATCAGTGCTACGATCCCGAATTGCATCTCATATGATCCGACATTTGCATATGAGGTCGCGGTTATTGTGCGCGATGGACTGCATCGCATGTACGAGAAGAATGAAGATGTTTATTACTATCTAACTGTGCTCAACGAAAATTATGCACACCCAGCGATGCCGGAAGGTGCGGAAGCGGGTATTCTCAAGGGTATGTATCTGCTTAAAAAAGCGCCGGATGGTTTGCCAAAGGGTAAGCGTGTGCAGCTGATGGGCTCGGGCGCGATCCTACGGGAAGTGATCGCTGCGGCTGAATTGCTTGAGCAGGATTTCGGTATTTCGTCCGATATTTGGAGTGTGACCAGCTTCACTGAACTGGCGCGCGATGCAATGTCTGTCGAGCGGTGGAATATGTTGCATCCAGAAGAGGCATCGCGCGTATCTCATGTTGAAGCGTGCCTCAAATCGCGTGGCGATGCGCCAGTGATTGCATCGACTGATTACATGAAGGCCTTTGCCGAACAGATCCGGCCGTTTGTACCGCAACCTTATAAAGTCCTCGGCACCGATGGTTTTGGGCGTTCCGATTTCCGCAAGCGGTTGCGCTCGTTCTTCGAAGTTGATCGGCATTTTGTGGCGGTCGCGGCGCTGAAGTCGTTGGCTGACGCGCAGATCTTACCTGCGCGAACGGTTAGCGATGCTATCCGCAAGTATGGCATCAACCCCGAAAAATCTGATCCGACGCGCGTCTGAACTGGCGCGCGTTTGAATTGGTAATTGTTTTTCTAGCTTCGACGTCCCTTGAGAGACACCATGGCCCTGATCGACGTAATTGTTCCCGACATTGGCGATTTCAAAAATGTGCCCGTCATCGAAATTTTGGTGAAGCCTGGCGACGAAGTGAGGGCTGATGAGCCTTTGATGACACTTGAGAGCGATAAGGCGACGATGGAAGTGCCGGCGCCATCGGCGGGCAGGGTTGCTGAGATTTTGGTCAAGGTTGGTGATCGCGTCAGCATGGGATCGGCGATTGTACGATTTGAAAGTGCCGGAGGGGGGGCGGTGCCAGCGAAAGTCTCAAATGGTGCGGCTGCGGTGCCGCCCTCTGCGAGCGTGCCGAAAGCGGCCGCTGCCGCGGTTTCAGCGGTTCCCGCGTCTGGACGCTTCCTGCCGGCACCGGTTGATTTCGGCAATGCGCATGCGAGCCCGAGTGTGCGTCGTTTGGCACGTGAATTGGATGTTGATTTGTCCAAGGTGAAGGGTACTGGCGATAATGGTCGGATTAGCAAAGAGGACGTGAAAAAGTTTTTGGGCGGCGGCAGTAGCGGTGCTGTTGCTACATCAGGCGGTATGGGAATCCCCGAGATTCCGACTGTCGATTTCTCAAAATGGGGACCTATCGAGACAAAACCAATGTCGCGCATTAAGCGCATTTCTGGGCCGCACCTGCACCGGTCGTGGTTGAATGTTCCGCATGTCACGCATACCGATGAAGCAGATATCACCGAGATCGAGAAGTACCGCAAAGAACTTGATGATCATGCGAAGGCTGACAAAAAGTCGCCATTCCGGGTTTCGCTGTTGCCGTTTTTAATGAAAGCTTCTGTGGCGACGCTTAAGGCCTTTCCCGACTTCAACGCGTCTTTGTCACCCGAAAAAGATGCTCTAATCTATAAAAAATACTACAACATTGGCGTTGCGGTGGACACGCCGGATGGGCTTGTTGTGCCTGTTCTCAAAGATGTTGATCGCAAAGGAATTCATGAAATTAGTCGCGAGCTCGGCGAGATTTCAGAGAAGGCGCGTCTTGGCAAATTACCGGCGACGGATATGCAAGGGGCCACATTTACGATTTCATCGCTTGGCGGCATTGGCGGCGTTGCGTTCACGCCGATCGTCAATGCGCCCGAAGTTGCAATTCTCGGCGTGGTGCGCTCCAAAATGGCACCCGTCTGGAATGGCAAGGAGTTTGCGCCGCGTCTGATGTTGCCGCTGTGCCTTTCGTATGATCATCGTGTGATTGATGGTGCGTCTGCCGCGCGATTTACGCGTCAGTTATCAGTGGCTCTTGAGGATTTGCGGCGCCTCATCCTGTGACGTCCGTTTGAGCAGACCAACCGGATCATTTTGCAGGATTGAGAGACCATGAGCACTGAAATTAAAGTTCCCGATATTGGCGACTACAAAAATGTTCCTGTCATTGAGGTGCTGGTCAAAGCGGGCCAGGCTGTCAGTGCTGACGAGGCATTAGTGACGCTAGAAAGTGACAAGGCAACAATGGACGTGCCTTCGCCGCGCGCGGGTACGATTGCGGAAATCAAAGTGAAAGCCGGTGATCGCGTCAGCATGGGGAGTGTGATTGCTACATTTGCTGATGGGGCAGAAGTAAGCGCAACTCCGGTTAAAGCTGCTCCTGCTGCTATTGCTGTACCGCAAGGCGACCTGCATGCTGAGGTTTTGGTGCTTGGGGCGGGGCCTGGTGGGTATACCGCCGCTTTTCGTGCCGCGGACCTAGGCAAAAAAGTTGTGTTGGTTGAGCGCTGGCCGACGCTGGGCGGTGTGTGCCTAAATGTTGGTTGCATTCCGTCGAAGGCTCTTTTGCATGCGGCGAAGATTGTGGATGAAGCGTCCGATATGGGGGCTCATGGCATCCGTTTTTCGGCACCGAAGATCGATATTGCAGCCCTGAAATCTTGGAAAGACGGTGTTGTCGGCAAGCTTGTTGGCGGGCTTTCGGGCTTGGCGAAGCAGCGCAAGGTTACCGTTGTCCATGGTGTCGGTGCGTTTGCGGACCCCAAGGCCGTCAAAGTCACCAGTGCGGATGGCAAGGTAACGACTGTGTCATTTGATCACGCAATAATCGCCGCTGGTTCTGAGCCGGTGCAATTGCCGTTTGTTCCGCACAATGACCCGCGCGTTATCGATTCTACTGGTGCGCTTGAATTGCGATCGGTGCCGAAACGGATGCTGGTTCTCGGTGGGGGCATTATTGGTCTGGAGATGGCGACTGTATATCACTCGCTTGGTTCGAAGATCACGGTTGTTGAATTCATGGACCAGATCATTCCTGGAGCTGACAAAGACATTGTGATGCCGTTGATGAAGCGGATCGAGAAGCGGTATGAAAAGATCCGTCTTAAAACCAAGGTCACTGGGTGCGCCGCCAAATCCGATGGATTGCATGTGACGATGGAGACGCCGGATGGTGTCGTAACTGATGTGTTTGACATGATGTTGGTGGCGGTTGGACGGCGACCAAACGGTAAGTTGATCTCAGCCGAGGCGGCGGGCGTGCAGGTTGATGATCGTGGGTTCATCGCGGTCGATAAGCAGCAGCGGACCAATGTTCCGCACATCTTTGCGATTGGTGATGTGGTGGGGCAACCGATGTTGGCGCACAAGGCGACGCATGAAGGGCGGGTCGCGGCTGAGGTTGCGTCGGGGATGAAGAGCGCGTTTGACGCGCGTGTTATCCCATCAGTGGCATATACCGACCCGGAGATTGCTTGGGTTGGAGTGACTGAGACGGAAGCCAAAGCCAAGGGTATGAAGATTGGTAAAGGTGCGTTCCCCTGGGCCGCGTCGGGGCGTTCGCTGGCGCTCGGTCGCGATGAGGGGATTACAAAGGTACTTATCGACGAAGATACACATCGGATTGTTGGTTGCGGCATCGTTGGGCCCAACGCAGGCGACCTCATCGCGGAAGCTGGATTGGCAATAGAGATGGGGGCTGAGGCAGGCGACATCGGCGCCACGATCCACGCTCATCCGACGCTGTCTGAGACAGTCGCGATGGCGGCCGAAATGTATGAAGGCACTATTACAGATTTGATCGCGCCAAAGCGCAGAAAATAGTCTGTGGCGCTGGGCGGAGTAGCGTGTGCATGACAATTGCTGTGCCAGGTGCGTCTCCCAGCTTTTTATAACGAGGCCGCTGACGATGCTGAATCAGCGTACAGTCGTTTGGAATATTTTTTGTGCGATTTTCCACTGACCGTCCACTTTCAGAAGCGAGAGCTGATCGGTAAAGTAGCGTGGTGGTAATTGGCAGTTGACTTTCACGTAGGCCATTGATGGGCCTGTGACATCTATGGTCAAGATTTTATCGCCACGCTCATGGCCTTGTGACTTGGCGGAGGTCCGTTTGCGGACCGCGTCGAGCCAGACGTCGCGCGGTGTCACGTGCACTTGGCTGTCGCGGACTTCGGCAAGAGCGCTTGAGGGTAGAAATATTGAATTGAGCTTGTCGGCGTCAGCTTCGTATAGCCCGTCGAAGTAAGTTTGGATAACAGTTTCGATGGCTTTGCGTTCGCTGTCCATAGGTCCTCCAAAACCGATGTATTTTTTGCTTTTGACGGACGGTAGCAGATTGCTGATTGATCGTCTCCATTGAGACTCTCATGCCGATGGAAACGCCTTGCGATATGGACTGCGGGCTTGTTCGACACGTAATTGGACCCTGGCTATTGGGCGTCAGACTGTATTCGGGGTGTCGGAATGGATTTAGTTGAAGCAGATCTGCTGCCTCTAGGCCACAGTGATGCCTAACTGTCGCATCAGTTTTTAACTGCCGCTTCAATGCTCTGTAGGGTATTGTCTGGTCGATTCCTTATGGCTGCGGCGGTCCCTGCTTGCAGCAACACGTCTGGCGATGTCATGTCGTTATTGCTGGGTTGATACATTATGACGGCTTCAAACTTATCGCCGCGCTTTGCACGGACACCGCTGATTGGTGTTTCTGTCCTTGCGTTGATTGCCGCTATGGGAACGACGACGTATTCGGTTGAGGCGCAAACGGTTGGTTCGGCTTCAGCTGGCAAAGCACTTGAGGCTGCACAGGCATTGCGTCGTGGAGACGATAGTCAAGCGATCTCCGAACTGACTACGGCGCTCGGTGATCTAACGCTGCCAAATGAGACGCGGGCAACCTATTTGAATGATCGAGGAACGGCTCGGGTGCGACAGCAGCAATTTCGGCTTGCTGTTGAAGATTTCAATAGAGCCGCGCAGCTTTATCCCGAGTATGCTGCGACTTACGTCAATCGTGGAAATCTTCTGCTTGCGCTTGGACAGGCTGACGAGGCATTAAAAGATTTTGCTCGTGCAATTGTATTGGCGCCGAATCTATCAGCGGCTTACAATAATCGCGCAGCTGCATATCTAAAAATGGGTCGTTCAGACTTAGCGTTGGTTGACGCGACCAAGGCCATAGAACTCAACCCGCGTGATGCCGTTGCATTGGTTGGGCGTGGGCGTGCGCATTTGGCACAAAATCGTCGTCATGCGGCGATGCGCGATTATTCGCGTGCTATCGCGCTCAATTCTGGGTTTGTGCAAGCGTATCGGTATCGTGCGGAGATCCGGTTTGGTCTTGGCCAAACTGAGGACGCAGCTGGCGATCTAAGCCGGGCGTTGGCCTATGATCCGCGTCGTGTCGATGATTATTTGGCGCGCGGTGACGCTTATTTGGCTGCTGACAACGTCGCGGCCGCGCTTAAAGATTATAGTCGCGTGCTTGAGCTGCGCCCTAACTCTGTGCCGGGTTATATCGGTCGAGGCTATGCGCATGCAAAATTAGGTGCTCATGAGGAAGCGCTTGATGATTTGGGGCGGGCTTTGGAAATTGATCCGCGCTCGGTACGTGCTTATGCGGTGCGCGTTTGGGTTTATATCAAAATGCAACAGCCGACTCTCGGTGAAAAAGATGTTGAACGGTTGGTGCGGCTTGAACCGACATCTGCTGATACGCACTGGGCTCAAGGTGAGATTGAGGAAAGTCTTGGACGCGGTGATGGAGCCGTTATCGCTTATCAAAAAGCGCTTGCATTGGCACCCCAGCATCGCGACGTGATTGCGGCGATGCAACGTATCGGCATTGAGACGATTAAGGACGAGACAGACGTTTCTGGTGCAGGTATCGATAAATGGCGCGTGTTGGCGAGTGGTGATGACTATGTCGCCGTCAATGAACTGTTTCCTAAGGTTCGTATTCCGCTTGAGATGATGAGCAAAGGGGCGCCTAAACTTCTCGATTGGGAGCGCAAAAAGTCGCCCAATAGTAATTTTGGCGTTCTCAGGTATGCGGCAGGGTCGATGCAGACTGGTGCGGCCAACGATGTTGTCGAAAATGCTGCAATCATTGATGTCGCGAGTGCAATGGTTATGGGTGTTGTGGTTGCAAGAATGGGCCGCCTGGAAGCCAAGTGGTCGTGGGATGATGGTGCGGTGACGGTGACTGGAGCGGATGGTCTCGTTGAAGAATTCCGGCTGAAGAGCAGGAGCAAGGACGATCGCGATGCAATCGCCGCAATAGCGAACGCTCCGATGCGTCGGGCAAGTGTGCCGTCTTCTGAGGCTGGATCGTCACCGAAATCGAATAGTTCGGTGCCGTCATGGGCGCCGTGGGCTCAGAATACTCCTGGGGCTTCGTCATCGACGAGCCAACGTGAAAGCCGACCAAAGCCTAAACCTAAATCCATTTTTGATATGTTGTTCGGCAATTGATTTGAGTGGAATGCTTAGGATATTAGGTTGTCTGCCAACGTGCAATTGCAGTTTCATCCACCTCGCGCGCGTCGACCCAGGCGGCCGTCCCATCTCTGAGCGTTTCTTTTTTCCAAAATGGTGCACGGGTTTTGAGATAGTCCATGAGGAACTCAGCGGCTTCAAATGCTGCATGTCTATGGGTTGAAGCGGTTATAACCAATACAATGTTCTCACCAGGTAGAAGCGTGCCAACGCGATGAACGATTGCGCACTCAGTCAATGGCCATCGCTTTTTTGCTTCCAATTCAATTGTTGAGAGTTCCCTTTCGGTCATGCCGGGGTAATGCTCAAGTGTCATGCTCGCGAGCGGGCCTGATTTGGTTGCTCCACGAACTGTGCCGGTGAATGTAACAATAGCGCCGATATCCGAGCGGTTTGCCGTCAGTTTTTTGATCTCGTTGGCTATGTTGAAGTCGACTGTGTCGATGCGCACGGCCATTGTTCAGCCCCCGGTTACCGGTGGAAAGAAGGCTACTTCTCGTGCATCTACGATTTCGGTTGTTGGTTTGACATGGATCTGATCCACGGCAACACGTACTAGATCGTCGCGCTGAAAGGCGTTTTGGTATTCCGCACCACACGATTTTAAATAGGAAATGAGGTCTGCAACGGTGCGCACATGGGCTGGTAGCTCAATGGATTCCTCGGGTCGGCCAATCTTTTCGCGCACCCAAGCAAAGTAGATTATTCGGACAGCCATTTTGTGTGCACCCTAGGAGTCTATGGCGTGCCTTACGGCAGCTTTTAGGTAGTCGTAGCCCGTCCATAGAGTTAGCAAAGCGGCGACCCACAGTAGTATTAAACCGACGGATGTGGTCGAGCCAAAGACACGATCGCCTGCACTGCCTGCAAGTAGAACGCCTAGAGCCACCATCTGTAGCGTGGTTTTCCACTTTGCAAGTTTGGTGACGTGTATCTTGACGTTGAGTTCCGCCAAATACTCGCGCAGGCCTGAGACCAGAATTTCGCGGCAAAGTATGATGACAGCAGCCCAAACGGCCAAACCGGAGATCGTGTTGTCGTAAGTGAGGATTAGCAAAGTGGCGCCGACTAATAGTTTGTCGGCAATCGGGTCAAGCATGCGGCCTAAGTTTGACTGCTGGTGCCAAACGCGGGCCAAATAACCATCAAGCCAGTCGGTAATGCAGGCTGCGGCATATAATGCGAGCGCCAGCCAGCGGCCCTCATCGCCTTTGATAAAGTAAATGCAAGCGACCACGGCGGGCACAGCTAAGATCCGTGCATAGGTCAGCACGTTTGGAAGCGCAAGCACCAAAGGCTTTCGGGGCAGTGGCTTTGATGCGACACTATCCATGCGCGTTTGCAACACCATTTTTAAAGATCGGAGGCCGAGTTCTGGTTAGTTTAGCGTCGATTGTGCCTTGAAGCGGTCCAAATTAAAAGTGTCAGACTAGCTTCTCTTCAAGTTTTGCCATGAATTCGCACCACTTAGGCCCTAATGTCCAGGGGGTTGTGTGGCGATTTCCGAGTTGCATGCTGTTTCTCTTGAGCAGACAGCAGACGGTTCGCAGTTCACTGCGTTTCACGGTTATTTGGAGGCCATTGAATGACAACACTCGCTAGCTTGAATGCCACTGCAGCAAAACACGACCCAGCCAGTGTTTTTGCGTGCCCATTAGCAATTGTCGATGAGATCTTGCTGACGCGTGGAGAAAAAATCGCAACCCTTGAACGGTGGCGTTCGGGAATTTTGCAGCAATTGGCTGCAGCTGATGATGGAATGCGGACTGTTGGTATGTCGGTTCGCCATGCTGATACGCTTGCTGATATTGAGCTTGCGCTTTGCACGCTAAAAGAGACGTCGTCGACGCCGTCTTAAAGTCTGGATCGGGCTTGAAGGAGGACGCAAACGCTGGCGTCCTCCTTTGAGCCGCTGCCACTTTATTCGCAGAAATTGTTGGTTTTGCGCTCGGCCATATCTACGTGGAAGTGGTTGCGGTGAGCTTCGTTCGCTTCCGGACCAAGGGTCGTTCCAAAAATTTTGCACCCAGTTTCGTGAGCACTACGCAAGAATTGCGTGCGGTTTAGAGTGGCTGCGGCGGGATTTGCAGGTTGAGCGCTTGGTGGTTGGTGAGACGTGCTGACCTGCTTCGGTCCACCTAAGCGTTGGGGTCCTTGGACGCCGTTAGATAGTCCCATGCCCGTTGGTTCACCAGTGCCGGGTAATCTTAAGCCCAGACCAGTGCCTGGTTGAGCACCGATGATAATTTCTCTCGGTGTGCCAGCGATTGTTGACCCTGTCGTAAGGTCGTTCAGGCCGGAGGGGACGGCTGCGACTGATGACGGTGTTGCGGGGGGATTGGTTTTTTGTAGATTTTTTTGTTGAATTGCAAGCGCGGCTGCCCGGGCTGCTTCAGCTTTTTGAGCTGCGGCGCGAGCGATTGCCACTTGGGCGCGAATATCGCGCCCAGTCGGCCCCCAATCGGCCAACACGGTTGCTGCATGTCCGTTTGTGGTGAGGAAGTTTCTGATGTCAACGGCATTGGCGCGACCGTGTTCACTGAGGCGCGAGGCTGTGCGGCCGTATGCATTGCGGCATGAATACGAACTCATGGTCGCGATTTGGACTAGGTTTCCGCCGAGGTGTTTTCGCGCGAGCGGTTGAAGGTCGCGGCTAATCCAGGTGCTTAAGGCGGCAGCCATATCGCATGTGACAGTGATAGTAGGCGAGAATGTTACTTGTGGATTTTTACCAACACTTACCAGTTCGATAGGAGCAGGCGTGCCGCATTCGGGTCCATCTTTCATGGACGGGGATGGTATCGACACAATATCGAGGCCGCGTAAGAGATGGGTACAGCGCGCGCGCGCGCTGTCTATATCAACTTGGCTCCAGCCGCTGGTGCTTGCTGGCTTCGGAGGTGCCGCGGATGGCGCAATTTCTGGTGACGCTGGTTGCTGACCGAGCTGAAGAAGCTGTGGTGGTGCGGTGGGCGTTGACGCGATTGGAGCCGTCATGGAGCGACCGCCTGGTGGCAACGACACTGATGGATTGGGACTATTTGCCCAAGTCGCGTTAGTGCACATCATTGCAGCCGCTGCTACAACCAACGTGTAGGCGTGAACCATGGCTCGCTTGCGATCCAATTGACTTTTTTGAACGATAGACACGACTTGGCGTGGCGGTGATTTTTCGGTGACTTTTGCGTGCGAACCCATACTGAACTCCAAGACAGGCGCTGACTTTCAGGTTCAAAAGCTGTGGGTGATAAGGACGATGTTGTTCTACGATTAATGGAACCAAGTATTGCAAGTCGGAAAGACGACAGGCGTTTGTGATGTTACTTGCCCCAACTCTTACATGTTTCATTGTTTTACGGGCATTTTTGCCTGGGTTGTGAGTGTCGAGTGATGGCTTGTTGACGGTTTAGGTGAATTTGTGCGTCAATTCGCATGCTCGTGCGAATCATTCTTGGTTTATTCGGATGACGCTATAACTTCTGGGTCACAACGTGTCCCGCCCAGATTGAAGGAACAATTATTTTGTGGAACCAAATGAGGATAACGGGGACAACTTGGCGCTTGGGCATGGTCGACTTAGTGTCGACTTCGGCGGGGAAGATCCATCATAGTTTTTGAGAATAGTTCGACCGCACAGCCTGTCGTGCCGGGCTTAACGGTCGATATGCGAGGCGCGCTTGTGCATGTCAACATGGCAAGGGTCGCTGATCGTAATGCTATTGATGGTGCAGTTGTAGCAACGCTCAGTGATGCCATCGATGAGTGGGCACGATCTGCCGATGTGTATGCAGTGGTTGTTAGCTCTGGCCTATCAAATGTATTTTGTATTGGTTCTGATTTACCAAGATTGAGTTCAGGGGCCGCTCTTGGGCTGGATGCGATTGCGGAAATGTTGGCTGCAGATTATCGCCTGTTTTGGCAAATTGATTGTTTTACGAAACCAATTGTATCGCTCATTCATGGTTCGGTGGCCGGTGCTGGTCTTGGTTTGGCACTACATGGAACGCACAGGGTCGCACAAGAGGGGTTTGCTTTGTCGGTGCCTGAGGTGTCGCTTGGGATGGTGCCACAAGCCGGGTTTGCCTATTGGCTTAGCCGCCTCCCCAGCTATGTCGGGATGTATCTGGCGTTGAGCGGACGCGGACTCGGGCGGGCGGATGCACTCGCGTATGGACTTATGACACACACGATTGATGCGCGCTATTCGCACGATATTCAACGGCAGCTCGCTGATGCGCAGCCTGTTGATCCCGTGCTTGATGCCTTGCACCGTGATCCGGGGCCGCGTGATGTTGACTACTTTGCTCCTGTTATTGCGCGCTGCTTTTCGGCTGATAGTGTTGAGGAGATTGTTGCGCGGCTTAACCGAGAACGTGGTCAGACGCAGTTATGGGCAGAAGGCGTGCAGCGGGATATTGCACGACATTCGCCGCTTTCACTCAAGGTGACGCATCGCTTGTTGCGGCAATGCGTGTCACTCGATTTACGTCAGTCACTGGTTATTACGCATCGAGTGCTTGCTCGATTGCTCATGTCTACCGATTTTCAAGTGGGCCTTAAGGCCGCGCTTATTGAACGCGAACGTGCTCCGCAATGGGCACCGGGTGGCTTGCGGCGTATCTCAGAACAGATGATTGATCAGTTGTTTGAACCGTTAGAACGGGGGGCGTTGACGTTGCCCGAACGCGTTGCAATGCAGCGGGGGCGCGCGCGCCAAGTGAGCGAGAGATAAGAATAAACGCGCTTTGCGTGAATTGTTTTGGGCGTTGTGAGTGGTTTAAGCCCATTTTTCAGGTTTTTTGACCCATTCGTCCCTCATTAGGTTATCAAGTAATTGCTTGTTTACCAATGTACTTAAGCGGGATTTAGGAGACTGCGATTAGATTGCTTCTTAACCCGGACAAAAAAGATACCGGGATGCATCGAACAGAGTTTGTGTAGGCAGGGATAAAATTGCCATGAATGCTGCATTGGATCTTCACCGCAATCGCGTACAGTCAACGACTACGGATACTGTCGAAAAAGAGTATCTTCAGGCGCTGCGCCTGATCGAGCGCTTACATCGTTTGCTGCTAGATGTTATCAAGGACGAGTTTGATCGTCTTGGCGGATCAGAACTCAATAGCGTACAAGCGCTGTTGTTATATAATATCGGATCCAGCGAATTGACCGCAGGTGAACTCAAGACGCGCGGCTATTATCTGGGATCGAACGTATCGTACAATCTTAAGAAGCTTGTCGATATGGGGTATATCCATTACAAGCGTAGCGATACAGATCGCCGCTCGGTGAGGGTTAGTCTGACGCAAAAAGGCACGGACGCTTGCGAGATCGTGCAAGATCTTTACGAGCGTCAACTTGGCTCGGTTGAACAGGTTGGCCAAGTCAACGCTGACGATTTTAATTCGCTCAATAAATCGCTTGCGCGTCTTGAACGCTTCTGGTCCGACCAAATCCGCTATCGCCTTTAATCTCCTCTCGGCACTAGTTTTGAGAAGGGCGCCTGAACAGGCGCTCTTTTTGTTATTTTATGGGCGCATCTTCAATCGGGAGTGTGTCGGATTCTTGGTAGACTTGCCGTTCGTCGTCTTCGTCTGTGGTGGCGCCTACAATGGCGTAACCACCGTTGAGCCAGCGATGCAGATCACGGTTCGCGCATCGGCGCGAACAAAAAGGCTTGTATTCAGCGGAAATGGGTTCACCGCAAAGCGAGCACTTAGCCTTTTTGTGCAGTGCTATATGGCGGGCGCAATCGCTCGGTTGGGCCATCAGTAATTGCTCTCTTAACTCGTAGATCGATCGAAGCACATTAGTCGTTGCTACCGTCGCCAGCCTTTAGCCAATTAAAATAGACCGGGACACCTTCGCCTGACAGCATGGCCACGACTTCGGCCAAGGGTAGCCCAACAACATTGCTGTAAGATCCAACGATTTTCTGCACGAAGGCACCTGCGAGGCCTTGGATTGCGTATCCTCCGGCCTTGTCGCGCCATTCGCGAGACGCAATGTAACTATCGATTTCTTCGCGTGAGAGGCGTTTGAAACGCACGCGGGTGTCGACAATTTTGAGGCGGACGCGATCGTCAGGTGTAATCAGGCAGACGCACGTTAAAACACGATGGGTGCGCCCTGACAGTCGTTCCAGTGAGGCGACGGCTTCTTCGACGTATTTGGGTTTGACGAGGATTCGGCGGCCCACTGCGACGATCGTATCGGCCGCGAGCACGTAAGCATTGGCAATGTCGCGATCATTGGCGATTTGATTGCGCGCTTCTTCTGCCTTGGCGCGAGCTAGGCGTTGAATCAATGAGCGTGGCATCTCGCCTCGCTTCGGCGACTCGTCGATTGACGAGGGCCGCAGTGCGTCAGGTTCGATGCCAACTTGCGCCAGCAGCGTCAGTCGACGCGGCGAAGCACTCGCTAAGACTAGCTTGGCGCGGGGTTTGGCGTCGGCTGATTGCTTTTGTCGGGCCAGTTCTTGTCGTAATGTTTCACGACGAGGACTGTCGGTCCTACTTAAAGCGGTAAGTAATGCGGCCTTTGGTGAGGTCATAGGGCGTCATTTCGACTAAAACTTTGTCGCCTGCAAGGACGCGAATGCGGTTTTTGCGCATTTTACCCGCTGTATGGGCGATGATTTCGTGACCGTTCTCGAGCTTGACGCGAAAAGTAGCGTTCGGCAGTAGCTCCGAAACGATGCCCGGAAACTCGAGTAGTTCTTCTTTAGCCATGCAATTCTCTGTTTCTCCAGCAGCTTGCGGGGGATGTTGGTTGATTGGACCGGACAATGCACAGGAAAAGGACCGGTGTGCAAGGGCGAAAGGACGCCACTTGGCGGATGCCCACATTGCTGCGTTTAGGTGGCCGATGCTTATCGCTACCTTAGCCCTTCCAATGGAGCGCGCAGATGAGCGTGAATAGCCGTCGCGATGTGTCTGTGTCCATGGTTAGTTTGCCTGCTAAACGATCTACGAGTGACTTGGCACCCTCGTCATGGAGTGCGCGACGTCCTTGATCTATTTGCTGAATTTTGGATGGTGGCGATGTCCTAATGGCTTGATAGTAGGTCTCGCAGACTAGGAAGTAGTCTTTCATAACACGTTTAAGCGGCAACAGGGCCACTGGGATCGAGACGGGCGTGGTTGTTCCGGCGTCCGGAGTTATGTTGAACAGCAGTCGGTCATCGGCGACGGCAAGTTCTAAGCGATATGGGCCATCATTGCGGCCATCGACGATGAAGGTGTTGGCGTCGAGGATGTCAAAGATTGCGACCTCGCGCTCGTGTTCGATATTTGGGTTGCCACGCGCAATGGAACCTGGATCCAACGTCAAGCTCAAGAGGCGGTTGGTTCCGGATTCGGGGAGGTCTCCGGTGGCCTCTACGGTGCGGCCAGTCATGTGCGGTCTCCGAGGCGAATGGAAATTGATTTGCAGTGAGCTTCTAGTCCTTCAGCGCGCGCCAAAGTTTGTGCCGAGGGGCCAAGTGCAGTCAGAGCATTAGCATCGAGCTTTAGCAGTGAGGTTCGTTTCATGAAGTCTAGGACGCCTAGGCCTGATGAAAAGCGTGCGGATCGAGCTGTTGGTAGGACGTGATTGGAGCCTGAGACATAATCGCCGATAGCCTCAGGCGTGTGCTTGCCGAGGAATATTGCTCCGGCATTGCGGATTTTGTCGCTGAGTTGCTCTGGATTTGCAGTTGCGATTTCGAGATGTTCAGGTGCAATTCGATCTGCCAGCGGAATGGCTGCGTCCAAACTAGGCACTAAAATAACAGCACCGAATGTATTCCAGCTTTGAGCCGCGATGTTGCCGCGCGGGAGAACTGTGAGTTGTTCGGTCACAGCCTGTTTGACGGCAATTGCGAATGCTTCGTTATCGGTGATCAATATGGACTGCGCTGATGCATCATGCTCGGCTTGTGCCAATAGATCTGCGGCGATCCATGCTGGATTGTTGTCTTTGTCTGCAATGATCAAGACCTCGGACGGGCCTGCGATACTGTCGATGCCGACAATTCCGAATACTTGGCGTTTGGCGGCGGCGACGAAGGCATTGCCAGGCCCTACAATCTTAACAACCGGTCTGATTGTCTCTGTACCATAGGCGAGCGCAGCGATGGCTTGTGCGCCACCTATGCGATAAATTTCTTCAACGCCTGCGATGTGCGCTGCCGCAAGAACTAACGGATTCAGATCTCCACTGGGGCTCGGAACCATCATTACAATACGCGGAACGCCCGCGACTTTGGCGGGCACCGCATTCATCAGTACGGAGCTTGGGTAACTGGCCGTGCCGCCTGGCACATATAACCCCACACTTTCGACAGCTGTCCAGCGACTGCCCAGTTCGGCACCTGTCGCATCGCGGTATTGGTCATTCTTTGGACGTTGGCGCTGATGATGGCTGACGATGCGGTCATGGGCAAAGTGAAGGGCCGTAAGTGTCTCGCGATTGCAAATCGATAGTGCATAATCGACTTCGGTCGCGGTGACACGCATGCGGTTGTTAGCGACATCTAAGCGGTCAAACTTTTGCGTGTATTCTATGACTGCAGCATCACCGCGTGTGCGAACATTGGTTAAAATTTCGCGGACTGTCGCATCCACTTCGGGCGCATTTTCCCGTTTGCTGGCGAGGAACAGGTCGAACTGTTGTTCAAAGTCAACCGCGCGGATATCGAAGTCTTGCGCCATCGAAATTTCCTTCGTGCTCCAATTGAGTGCGGTATCGACGGGGTAGCTTTACTTGTTAAGTAGAGCCATCGTTTCTGCGGTTTAACCCGTCGACGTTTTCAACTCAACTCGATGTTGCATCGAACTGGATTATTCTGGGATATTTTCTGAGTGATGTGGCTGGGTTTTTGCCTTCCAGGTTGGGCCTAGATCTTCCAGCATCATTTCGAGGCACTCGACGTCCAGTCGGATTGCAGCGCCACCTGAAAAGTGCATCGTCAGGACACCTGCCGGTGATTTGGCTGTGTCACTATCAGGGGTAAAAGTTACTGTTAGGATGGACACAATCGTATCTGGACGCATTAAATTGAGCCCGGACACTTGAGCTCTTGCGACGCGTTCAATGCGGAGCGCCGCGCGGCGGCGCTCAAATTCGTCATTGCGCGCCGCGTTTGAGGTGGTGTGATCCCAAGCGAAACGATTGACGAGGGCAATAAAGCGGCGGTCTTGCGGGCGGTAAGTCATATTACTCAGTTTTGCCACTGAGTCTTGCAGATGGGTGCCGAGCACAGTCAGGTCGTCAGGGTCAAGTGCGATGAGGCGGAGCCGCGGCATGCGTGTATGTTCTCTTAGGGTCGCTCGTGCGATCTACGTCGCTGTTCTTAACGCTCCCTGGTACGTCGTGCAATGTGTACCTGGATTGTAAATCTTGGAGCACACAGCTGACCATAAAATTGAGGACCATATCGATGTTCAGATATGGCCCTTTAACTGGGTATCGGACTGGTAATGGATTATGCTGCGCTTTGATGCGGCTTAACCGGAAGGATTGGCAGATTTGATAAGCTGCCATTGCCTTTCCAAGATGCTTTTTTCTGGGGCGAAGGCACCGGTTCTTGAAACTCGTCGAGGACAACTGGCTCTGGAATGGCGGCTGGCAATCGAGCGACCACAGGTAGGCCGGTGATGTTCTCGAAATCCCGTGCGCGTCGTACGCGTTGATCGAGTGCTTCGGCGCTTGCTGCGAGCCCGACTGAAAGCAGAAGTGCGGCAACCGCACCTGCGAGGATATACTTAAGGCGCGATGTTAAAGGGAACTCGGGGTCTCGAGGGGCGTCGATGACGCGGATGCGTTCCGGCGCACGCAATACCTGTAGCGAGCGGCTGCTGGTAGCTGATGGGAAACGGCGAAGATATGTTTCGAATTGTATCTTTGCTTCCGCAAGGTCCTTTTCGAGGCGTCGCAGCTGTCCTTCAGGGGTTCGCGCATCGGTTGCTGCTCTTTGGCTATCGACCACGAGGCGTTTGACCTCATTAAGCTCGCGCTGAAGATCGGCGAAGCGTGCCTCCTGAGCTTGGATGCGACGGAGTGCCACAAGCTTTGACCGTGCGCGCTCGATAAGCGGTGCACCTGCAGCTCCGCGCTTTTCTAGTTCGAGAATTTCGACGTTGCCTTGGCGGAGTAATCCCTCCATCGCGGCTTCAGGACGGGTGTCCGCTGTTATTCCAATTGATTTTTTGAGTTGTTCAATGTCGGTCGTCGTTGCCGCTATATCAGCTTCGACGCGATTGGTGTTTGAGCCGACTTCAGCAACTCGTTTTTGACTTGCGGCAATAGCGGCCAACGTGCGCTCGCCGATCTGATCCTTGAACTTGGCGAGTGCCTTTTCGGCTGTAACCACATCTTCTTTGCGCTTGTCTTGTAGCACCTGCGTCGCGCTCATGGCGTCCTGATCGGGCGTCAGCATGCTTTCGAGAAAGCGAGACGTAATGGCTTCAAGTTGACGACCGAGACCTACCGATTTTGCGCCTTTGAGCTGGATGTCCAAAAAATCGGAACCGACCATTTCGAACGACAATTGCTTGTCGAGGTCTTGGAGTTCGAGTGCGATGGCTCGAGGGTCGGTGGGCATGTCCTCGCCTTTAATGTCGCGCAACGCGTTCAATAAGACGCGCTCGCTTTTCAGCAAGGCCTGGAGACCGGGCGCACGTTCGCGGATGCGTTCAGTTGAAGTCTGTGTCTTCATCAGCGGGTTGTCGGACCCCTGTTCTTGCATGATTAAAAGAGCACGACTCGCGTAGGTTCGGGGCAGAAAATATGATGCTGCTATCGTTAACGGAAGTAGGATCGCAAGTGGAAGTATTAGGAGCCGACGGCGTCTCCACACAACCTCAATGATATACTTGAGGTCTTCTGCCAGATTTACCTTCACGTTCGTGATCCTCTCAACTCAATACTTTGCAGCGCGAAAACCATTATTCGGGTGGTTCGGAGCTGTATACACTTCAGTAGCAGGCGGGTTCCTACTCGATATATGGATTGAGGCGGACCATAATGACGAATTTTAAGTTAATGAATGCGTCATGGTGATCCGAACACATCCATGATCCGGTTTCTGATCTCGATAAGGTCAGTTCGCGACGTTTTTTGCACCTTTTCAAAGCTCCCTGCAAAAAGTGTACGCAACTCTGCCGTTAATTGGCGGGCTTTGCGTGTTGGTTGGTGTTCAAGCCAAAGTAGCCATCGCTGATCAACAACGCCCTCTGCCAAGCGCAATAAATCGCGGTTAATGTCAGGCGTTTTTGGGCAAACTTGTGCAGTGGGATAAATGACCTGAAAATCGGCCTCACGGCCGTCTATGGGGTCGAACGGGTCGGCGGTTGGCATGCGCGCGTGCCATTGGACATAGCGCTCAGCAGGCGTGTTCCAGAGCCAGTGTCCGGCCGTCAAGCGATGAGCGAAGGTGTTATAGAGCCAGACTTTGTTGCCCGACTTCGTATACTTGGAGATGTTGGCAGCCTCAATACCAAACGCTTGATTAATTATAAGGGTGTCAAAGAGCGGCGCGTAACGATCATCTTTTGGCGTGTTTAGGTGACCCGCGAGTTTAATGCCGGGGCTTGCGGCGCGAAGCGCCTTTACCCATTGGTCGAGTTCACCTGGGGTTTGGTCAGGATTTGATGGTTCGTCTGCCACGCTCCATAGCGGTTGTGGGAGTGCTGCCGCTTTGATCATTGTTTCTAATCTCGCGACAATTTCCGCGCCCCGATTTGATCCGTGGCGTTTGTGGAGTTCGACCAAGGGATTGTAAATCAGCCACCCTGGAGTCACCTGTGCGCCACCGCCACCTGGGCGACGCATATCGGTTCCGAAGACAGTCAAATCTTGCCGATCTAGCCCGGCAATGGGCGGAGCGGTATTGGAAAGTCCGAAGCGTCGCATGAACTCTAAATCGCAGCCAAGTTGTTGGTCGCGCGCAATAGCGAGACCGGGGAAATAGCTGAGATGTGGCGCTCGCGCGAGGTAGAAGCCGGACGGTTTGGAGGGCAGAGGTAGTTCGACTGCGAGAACGGTGATCTCGATGGGGATCCGTATTTCGCGTTTGCCGTTGTAAAAGGTCACATAACCGAGATAGGCACCCGGTGGTGAGCCTTTGGCGATGTCAAACCAGAGTTCGTAACTGCGCATGTTGTTGGCTTTGAGGGGCCGCAACGTAGTGTCGGCAATCAAACG
Organism: Hyphomicrobiaceae bacterium; assembly: GCA_013141255.1. GTDB lineage: Bacteria > Pseudomonadota > Alphaproteobacteria > Rhizobiales > Hyphomicrobiaceae > JABFRJ01. The sequence goes on along the minus strand of JABFRJ010000318.1, from coordinate 30,504 downwards.
ATTGTCAGTCAGTTTTAGAACAGTACTGTCGCGTTCGAGGCGCAGTTCGGATGCCCAGATCGTAGTTGGGATCTGTTCGTTGGCACGGATTGGAGGGGTAATGGTGATGCGTGGCTTTTCGAGTGTTGCATCGGAGGTCACGTCAAGGCGGATGCCCGCACCGCTGTCGGGGGCGGTTTTAATGGTAATTGGTGCAGTTCTTGATTGGGTCGCGTCTGACCAGTGTAATGCGATTGGCGTGCCGCCGTCGTTGTTGCCGATTTTGTACTCAGCTACGGGATAGTTGGATTGATACCACTCAGCGCGTTGGGTCTCGACTAATGCTTGGCTAGGCGATTCTGTCTTGTCAGATGTATTCGTCGGCGCGGGTTCGATCAAGACGGCTGATAGGTAATATGCCGATGCTTCGGCGCCTGAAAGCTCTATGACGACAGTTCCTTTGGGGGCGTCGACATCGAGCCAACGCCTATTGCCGCGATGCTTTCCATAAGCTGTCCAAGCATCGTCTGTGGTTGAGTGCTCGGTTTTAGAGCCGCGAAGGTAGCGCTCTGATATCCATTGGTCAGCGGACATCTTATGGATCCAGGCATCTTTGCCATTGACGCGAATGCGGCGTTCAAACTCGCGCGGCAGTTCTTCCCATTCGCCAGGATCTTCGCTCCAGATGGTTACGCGAACACGACCTTTTGGTGCCAGAAGTGTCAATGTACGAATGCCGCGCAAGCCATTGGCGACAAGCGGATCGGGTGCAGGTCTACGAATTGCCTCGGTTGTGCCACGCGCACCAATGCGTTGATCGCCTGGCGCAATTCGTTCGAAGCCGGGGTGCAGAGGAGCATTGTCTGCACCAAGGGCGTAGCCCGTTGCGCCCAACGGCAGCGTTCGGCCTCGACCCGTTTCAAATTTGACAATACGGACGTTGGGAGATCCTTGCCATGGGAACAAGTGAATGCGTCTGATGTCGCCATGGTCAAGTATGCGACCACTAGGCGCTTTTAAGCCTTTGAGGCCGATACGTAACTTGAATGGTCCAGGCGGAAGCATGCGCTCGTCATTGAAGCGTGATGGATAGCCGCTGGATTGACCGTCATCAATGCGGAGCGCAACTGCTGCTGGCTCTTTACCGTCGTTGAAGCCCTCGACGCGAATTTCATCGGCGTCACCAAACGCGACTGGCGTGGATGGATCGTACTTTATCGGTAGTGTTCCGGTCGACAAGGTTTGCGGACCGATCAGTTTTGGGCCGGATTTGATTGAGCTCGCAGATTTGTTTTTTGCTGGTGTGCTGGAGGATGCCAAAGGGATGGCAGGGCCGTCTTTTGGTCCAACATCGAAACGGGTAGCGATTGCGGTGCCTGATCCATTTATGAATGCTATCACGCGCGTAATGTTAGTCGCTTTGATGGATCGTCCGTTGCTTGTTCTAAGGTTGGCAACATCGATCCGAATTGAAAACGGCCCTGGCTTTAGGGCGTGTTCTAAATTCATGCGTGATTGATAATCGGTCGTTTCTGCATCGTCGACGCGTAGTATCAGTGTTGCGGCGGTGGGGCCTGAGATTGTGCCATTGATGCGTAGTTCGTGGGTTGCTGTCAGGCTCACGGGGCGGTCTGGTTCAAAAACTATAGGCAACGGGCCTTTTCCAAATGCGCGTGCTTCGCCTGGTTTGATTGTGATCGAACTTGGTTGCGCTGCCGCGTCGGTGTGTGATGCCGACGTGGTATTCGCTTTGGGGGTAACGGCAAAGCGCATGATTGTGCCACTGCCCGCTCCATCTATAAAGGCGATGATGCGTCTAATGTCGCTTGGGTTCAGCACGCGCCCGTTTTTTGCGCGTAAGTTGCTGGTATCGTACTCGAGCGAGAAGGGCCCGGGTGGCACTTCGCGTTCATCGTTCATGCGAGACGCGTAGTCGACTGATTGACCATCGTCGATGCGTAGTACAAGTAGAGCTGGTGTTGGGCTATCGATAGTGCCTTCGAGTTGTAATGTTTGTGCCGGAGGCAATGCGACGGGGTGGTCGGGTTCGAATGCGCTTGGGAATGGACCTGTCGCAAAGGTGACGGTGGAACCCACTGTTTGCGTTTCGGGAGCGGTCGGGCGTGTTGTTGCCGCAGGCGTTGGGCCAATTTTTGGAGCTGCGTTGAATCGCGTGACGGTGCCGACACCATCGCCATTGACGAAGGCAATTACTCGTATGATGCGGGTCGGATCGAGTACGCGACCATTTGTTGCCTTTAAGTGGCTTGTATCGAATCGCAGTGAGAAGGGGCCTGGTGCGACTGATCGTTCGTCGTTCATCCGTGACATGTAATCGGATGAGAGTGCGTCGTCGATTCGAATGACGAGATTAAACGGCGCGGTGCCTGTGTTTAAGCCGTCAATGCGGATTTCACCCGTTGTAGGCAGCATTACTGTTTGTTTCGGTTCGAATGAAATTGGCAGAAAGCCCGTGCCGATCTCAACGAGAGTTGACGCTGATTGGGGATTGGGTGAGATGACCGACGCTGCAGATGTTTTTTCCACAACATCGAAGCGAGTTATGCGACCTGTACCTGCGCCATTGATGAAAACAATGGCCCGTCGGATGTCTGTTGGATTTAGGCGACGTCCATTCGACGCTTGGAGATTTGCTACATCAAATCGTAGTGAGAATGGTCCCGGCGGGAGCCCGCGTTCGTCATTCATTCTTGAGGAATAACTGGTCGACTGTCCGTCATCGATACGCAAAATCAGTGTGACTGGTGTAGGGCTCGTTACGACGCCATCGATGCGAATTTCGCCCGCTGCTGGCAAGGAAATTGGCTTGTTGGGTTCGAACGCAACGGGCATCGCGCCGCCGCCAAGGTCGATAGCTTTCGCGTCCGATATGGCTGATGCAAGTAAAGCAACAGCTGCAAGCACCCGTAAGAAATATGTCATTCGACCTCTGCGGGGCTATGCTGCCCGAGATGAAGTACGTGCGGCATTGTGGATGCCACCTAGATCGCGTCCAACGACAGGCCAATCGTAGATTGATTTGACGAGACTATGACCGGCATTGATCAAGGCCGTGCATTTCTTGGCGTCGGTACGCAATTTTGTGATCGCTGCAATAAAATCGCTGGTGGTTTCAGCAATTAAAAGATGTTCGTCGTGACGGGCTGCTAAGCCCTCGGCCCCTAATGTGGTCGATATGACTGGTGTGCGTGCTGCGAATGCTTCAAGAATTTTTAAACGTGTGCCGCCGCCGATGCGTAAGGGCACTATGGAGGCAATGGCACCACGATAGAAGGGGCGGACGTCAGGAATGCTGCCAGTGACAATAACGCCGGGCCTTGAGGCTAAGGCCTGAATAGACGGTGGGGGGCGGCGTCCAACTATTTTTAAATCTAGGTCAGGTTGAGCGGCGCGAATTGTCGGCCAACTTTCCGTAACAAACTCAAGTACGGCGTCCACGTTCGCGTGATAGTCCATCGATCCAACGAAGATGATATTTGGATTGTCTTTACCGGATGCCTTGTCTTGGCGGTGTTCAATGTTTTCAAATTGCGACGCATCGACACCATTTTCGACGATATGAATAGGAATGTGGACGCCTTGCTTAACGAGTGCATCGCGCTCGCGACTTGAGGTTACGAGGAGGATGTCGGAAAGTCTGATTTGATCGGCTTCTGCAAAACGTAGTCGTCTCGCGGTTTCACTCGCATAGAAGCGTTTGGCGGGATTTGGGATAAAGGCCGCATATCGTGCCATAAGTTCGGATTCTATGTTGTGCCAATCCGTAATGATGCGGGGGTGCCCTGGTGCGTCGCGGAGTAGCTGCATGTAGCCCGACATAAACACGTTTTCGACCTGAATGGTGTCGAAGCGTTGCTCGTTGAACAACTGCCGTAGCGCGTTGCTCATCTCACGTGTTGTATAATTGATGACATTGGCAGGCTGGCGACTTAGGAGCCCACGAACGAGTGTAGTTTTTGTGTATTGCGGAGGGCGATCGAGAACAATCACGCGTGCAAAAGGTGCGGCAAGATCGGGTGGGCACGGAGACGTGTCGTTGCCGTCTCGAAAGCAGACGTAAGTAACTTGCGCATGGGCGGCGAGTTGACGGGCGAGGTGAAAATCTCGAAGCTTGCCACCGGTATCTAGAGGCCAAAATTGGCGTGTAGTGAGGAATAACGAACGCACGATGAAACTCGCTTTGGTATGTTGAGCGCAATTTTATGCCGCTTGTGGGGCTGAGGCTTTGGTGGGCAGCGCCGCGTGCGTATTTGGTTGAGGTAAATTTTTGATAATCCGCGCTGGAATGCCCGCCGCGAGAACGAAAGGTGGGAGATCCGAAGTGACAACGCTGCCGGTTGCCACAATGGTTCCGCGACCTATTCGTACGCCGCGATTAACGGTGACGCGTGTCGCTAACCATACGTCGTCTTCAAGGATGATGTCGCCGACTTGATCGTCGGTATCGGGCGCGCCGAGAGCACGGGCGTCGACGTCAATGGGATGGCCCGGATAGCCGACGAGTTGGACGTAGGCCGCAAGCCGCACGTTGTTGCCGATATGGATACGGCTGCCGCAACTGAGCACATTCATGAAGCCAATGTCGCAATTGTTGCCAATGATAATTTCTGGCGTAGGGTGACTGGCTGTGCGACCGGCGAAATTGGTGCGACCACCGATCCGGCAATCGGCCCCAATCGTCATTGTCACATTGCCCTGGATAAAGGGTAGTGTCCCGTACAGATTGAGGCGTGGCGCAGGTGCTTGGAGTTGTGATTGAAAGAGTGGCGTCACCCAAATCGCGCGCTTAGCGTTCGCAAATGCCATCTGCGTTGCTCGATGTAGCATATAGAGCGGCGAATGAATCGCACGAACCGAGGGAATGGAGATACCACGAGCGCCTTTGGCAATACGGTAGATTGCGTTGGCTGCGGGGGAGTCTTGGCTTTTGACCCACCGGCGCAATTTAGCGACTTTGTTTGCGAGCAGCGACATCGTCTTCTTTGTCCTTCGTCACATCCGTGAGGCGTTTAAGTTTGTTGATATGGATGTGAAGCTTTTGGTAGATTGTTTGATACTGGTTGGGTTTCGTTCGACGTCATATCGGCGGATGTGACTGATGCGCCATGGCGTATCATGAGATGTGAGTTTTGGGCGTGTCATCTGCCTCTGGTTGGCGATTTCGAGTGAGACTGCAAAGGCGTTTATTTTTGCCGACCAAATGTTGGTAAATGGCGGTAAATTGGACGGAGTGGAGGGGTGGGGTGCCATGGTACAGAGACGTCGTCTAATGATTGATTGTTGTGGTGTCGCTCTGATGCGCGCGATAGAGCAACGGTCAAGCCGATTAAGATATAAATCGGTAGGGTGAAGGCTTGCGTTAGAAACGTACCGGCTGCGCAAAAGCTGGCGAGACCAGCAACGAGTGATAGCGCGGTTGCTGTCAGTATCGGTGGCGCTTGAGCGATGCTCAGTCGCATAAGAGTAACGATCGCTGTTTTAAATGTGATAACGAGCATTGTGACAAAGACGATGAAGCCGGGGAAGCCAGTTTCGGCAAGAACTTGAAACCACGTGCTGTGTACTGCTTTTTCTCGGCGATTGGGAACTTCTGAAAAGAAGTGGTAACTGTCAATAAAGTTGTTAATACCAACGCCATTTAGTGGCCTTGCTACGGCCATGGCGATTGCGGCTCGCCAAGCAATGATGCGGCCGAGTGAGCTGTCGTCAATACCGCTTTCGGAGATTTCTTGGGCCCCGCCGGAGACGCGGCTTGAGATACCCATTGCAACCGCTAGGCCGAGGGCAGCGGCCACGCCTAGCGATATCACGACCGTTCGCGATTTTATCGTGCGCAATCCCATGACGCCGAGAATTGCCAGAATTCCGAGTAAACCACCACGGCTTTGGGTGAAGATAATTGCAAGCGTGGTCGTTACTGTGCCGGTTAATCCAAGAACGGTGTTGATGACGCCGGAGCGATAGACCAAGCTTGAAATGGCAAACGCGAGTGGAAATAGAAGGATGAGCGCCAGATCGTTAGGATCTGAAAGAGTTGAAACAGACTCAAGGGGATCGAACTCACCGACCAGTTCTTCTCGACGAGGTTTGCGTGCGATTGTCACGCGTGTGCCTTCGACAAGGCCAATGCCGTAGGTTTTATTGTAGATTGCGACTGCGGCGATAGCGATTCCGCTCAAAACAAGAATGCGGGAAATTTTGTTGAAGTCGTCCGTCGTGCGCGTGATCCAGGCGACAGCGAATGTAACCAGAACGATTTTCCAGTAAACGTCGCTATAGAAGTTCCAAGCAACCTGACGGTTTTTTGCGAAAATGACACCGATTGTGATCAATACAAATAACCCGACTAGATATCGTAACTCTGGCATCCAAAAGGGGACGATGCGACCCATTACTAGCCACTGCAAAGCGAGTGACGTGAACATTAGCGAGCCGAATGCAAACGGCAATTTTAGCGGTTCTAGGAACGGATAGGCCTCGTGAATCCGAAAGAACGTGATTGACACAAAGAGCACGCAAACCAAAATTGGGGATTGTATGCTTATAAGCAGAGCGAGTGGTAACGCAGCCGCGGCGACGATTGAGAGGGGGGAATGATCAAAATATAGCGCGGTGAGGACAGCGAAGCACGCAGCAACAGCTAACGCGCTGTAATGCTGAGCGATGGGATATACTGATGGGTCGTAGTTGACGGCGCGCGGCATTCTTTATTGGCTCACAATGTACGCTACAGCTCGGTTAACGAATGCCGTGCTATTGGTATGTTTGTACAGTTCAGTTGCCGTTGCTTAACCATTGTTCTTGAACGTGTCGATTTAGCGATTCAGCGCACGGCATTGCTAGGCGGTCAGGTAGGCTAACTTCCAGCACGTTACCTTCATGATCTGTGCCGGATTGTCGTAGGTTTGTAATTGTTAAACGGTGTCGACTGGCTGTCGCCTCGGTAGGCGCGTGGATGCGTGCTTTCTTGACAAGTGTTCCTTCATTGCGGCAACGCGCTGGTGGGCCAATTTGGGCGGCTTCGCGTTGCAACGGTCTGTTTAATGGTACTGTTTGTATTGATCGATTTTGGATCGGAATAAGTAAAATGGGACACAAATGACTTGGAGTGAGTTGTCGATTTATTTGAGGCTTGTTTGAGCTTCTGCGCATCAGAAGGGGCGTACTTCTGCAGGGCGTGTATTGTGGCGACTAGGAGCGCAAAAGTGATGTTCAGCGCCCAGTTGAATGCTTGGGTCAGGAACGAGCGGGCAACCATAAAGCCTGCGAGCGCGCCTATCGAGGCAATGCCTATCACGTGCAGACTGGGTGGCACGGAACTTACAGACTTGAGGATTTGGAGGTTGGTGGTCGACATTTTTACCAAAGTGGCGAACATAGCAACAAGGATGCCAAAAGCGACAAACCCAAGTTCGCCTATCACTTGAAACCAGATGCTATGGACGGCCTTGTCGCGGCGGCGTGGAGTATCGGTAAAGCGGTAGTAACTATCCATGAAATTGCTAATTCCAACGCCAACTTGAGGTCGTTTAACCGCCATATAGACAGATGTAAGCCAGTTGTCGATGCGTCCTTGGGTACTTTCATCCAGGCCGCGCTCGATTGCGGATTCAGTCACACTGGAGATGTGACGGCTGAAGCTGATTGCCGCCGAGAGGGCGAGGCCGCCTACACATATTGCTGTGAGTATCATGACCTTGGATTTTGAAACGGTGTAGATGATTGTGCCGAAAAGAACGGAAACACCCAGCAGGCCGCCGCAGCTTTGGGTGATGATTATGGCGAGAAGAATGACCGCGGATGCAGCAATGCCTAAGATGTTTGTCATGCGACTGCTGCGTGTCACCGCCATGGCGACGGCAAAACTTAACGGCAAAATTAGATACAGCGCTAAATCGTTAGAGTCGCCCAACGTCGATAACATGCCAGTTGGGTCTGACCAGTTCTCGATGTTTGAGTGAGCATCAGCAGGGCCGATTGTTACGCGACCAACTTCGATTAGCGCAATACTGTTGATCCAGTTATAGATTGCACGACCTGCGAGGGCGATGCCGCTTAGAACGAAAATGCGGGCAGCAAAATCGAAATGCTCTGGTCTGCGCAAGAGCCAGGCTAGGCCGACGACGAGTAATATAATTTTCCAATATAAGATCGTAACGAAATCGATCGATAGTGTTGGGCTTTCTGCGAATATTGCGCTGAGTAAGATGCATCCGAGTAAAATCGCGAAGTAGGTGAGGGTGCGATTCCAATAAGGCCGTTCGGTCCTTAAGACAACGAAGTGTAGAAAAATTGTCGCCGTCGCGAGTGCGCCGAAGGCAAGCGGGAGCTTTGTCGGGCGAAGAGATGGATAGGCCTCGTGAATTCGAAATACAGTAACGGCGATTGCCAGTATTACAATTTGGACCGGGAAATAGTAGCAGGCGAGGCCAGCAATAGGGAGTATGGCGAACGCGAGTGGTGTGATCGGCTCTGGGTACAGTGCCATGACCGTCAGTAGTCCGACGCACATTGCGATTGCCGCAGGTGCCAGACTGCAATGTGGCCGATTGCGAAAGCGCGTTCGGAGCGCAATTAGCTTCATGTTTGCGCGCTCCGTTGCACGTTATGCTAGGCAAAAAGCTGATCGCGTGGTGCCTATCGATTGTGCCTTTGAATTTGGAACAACCGTGCGGCTAAGACGCATCCAATCAGCAAAGCCCGAAAGTTCAGCTTCAAATTCGATCTCTGTGAGCATCTCGTTGTCACAGAGACGTGGGAGCATGAGCAGTGAAGTGCCTACTGTGGCGATGCCTTGGTTCGTCGTTGTTGCACTCTTTATCCCAAGCGATTTGATGATCTCTGCGGCTTCGGGCGTGTATGCCCCACTGGGGTAGCAAAAATGCTTAAAGGAAGTTGGTGGTCGTTTAAGTAAATCGGCGAGCGCTGCTCGATTGAGTGCAATTTCTTGTTCGATTGCGTTCCGGCTCCAATCACGTAGCGTGTGATTGTGAGTGTGCAATTCAATGGAAACATCTGGATTGCTTGCGGCTTCAACCAGCTCTGATGGTGACATGTAATGAAAAGTCTTGTCGGCCATGTATCGCGTGAAATCAAATCCGAGTAGTTTTGCCAATTTTTCCGTAGCGTCAAGACGCTCGGCATAACTCCGGCTGCGGTCTGTGGCGACTGACTTTAGTGGTCGTTCGAGCGCGATGTTTCGCTCTGATTGGTCATTGCGTTGGTTCGCAAGTATTTTAAAATACATAGCAGCAACGTGGGGAATTACGCCAGGAGTGTAGAGGTGGCCTGTGTCGCAATATAGTGTAAACGGCATTCCATGTTGGTGCAGCTTTGGAAACATATCCTTGTAGCTGCTGTACCAACCATCGTCGATTGTTATGACGACGGCATTTGGGGGAATGGCTTTTTGGCCTGACAAATGATCGATCGCATCGCCGAGCGATACAACCGGATAGCCCCAAGCTCTGATTAGCTCAAGTCTACGCGTGAAGCCCGTGTCAGTAAAAAACATGCTGTCGCCAGCGTATGGGTCCGAGCCCGTCCAAATGCCGTGATAATTTAAAATGCGCACGCCAGTGGAAGAGCGTCGACGAGCGAGATCGAACAAGCCCGTGCGTTTTGCAGTTTCCAGAAATTTTAACTTACTGGCTTTCATGCACTTTCTTCTGGCTTATTCAATTGGATACACGGTATGGGCCTGCAGTCGGCGACGTTGCTGATGTTTGGGACGTCGAGTTGCTTATTGTTTCATGCTGACGACGACCATGTCACCCGGGCGCAAAAGTGAATAACGGTCTGCTACAATCGTGCGCGGGCCAGTGCGGTCCTGACGTACTATTTCATAAATCACGCTATCTTTTCCGTCCTTACCGTCCTTGCTGGTGCTGGTTAGAATCGGTTTGGACGATGTCACGCCGAGACTCTGGATTTCGAGGTCCAGTTGGGCGACATCTCGTTCGAGCTTTAGCAGTTCAGCATCAATTGCAGCATTGCGATCTTGCCGAGCGTTGGCGAGTTCACGTTCGAGACCAACCAAAGTGCTCGAGGCGCGAGCGGTTGAGACGCCGACGGACGCAATTTTTTCTTCAAGATCTGCCATTTTTATTTGCTCATCGACAAGGCGATCGTTGCGGAGAAGCCCTTTGTCATAGACACTTTTTAATCGTGCCAGTTGTCCTCTTCGTGCATCAAGTTGTTCGGCGAGCCGCTTCTTTTGAGAGCTCATGCCTTCAAACTCAGTTTTGGTGAGATCGATGGCGCGTTCCAGGCCTGCGATTTGGGCGTCCGACGCACTCCGGCGGCTGGCAAAGACCGAGTTTTGAGCGTCGATCAGTTCCTTGGCTTGTTGAGTGCCTACGCGAGCAACCAGACGCTCGGGTATTGCGATTTTTGTAGCACCCGCTCGTTCGGCCTCAAGGCGAGCGACTTGAGCAAAGATGCGTTTCTGATCGTCAACTGCGCGCTGCACACGAAGGCTGAAGTTATCGCCACCTGAGGCGCTGCTGCGGAAGTCGCCGCCAGCAATAGTTATGGCTTGCAAAACCGTGAGGCCCGGTTTCCAAGGCGCTGTTCCGGGGCGGCTGACGTAGCCGGATACGAAGACGGGGCGATACTCTGCGACTTCGACCGTGACGTAGGCTTCGCGACCGGTCAATCGCGATACGCGATCTGCAAGAGCTAATTCAAGAGCGGCCGCGTCGAGACGAGCAATTGACATTCGTCCTACGACGGGCACCGAAATCGTTTGGTCATCATTGACGCGGTAGTCGCCCGATAGCTCCGGTTGGCCTTGGAATTTAATGTTGATGCGCTCGGCGCCGGCAATGTCCAATGGTTCGGTCGAAGTGGATGCCGTCGATGTTGCGGAGACCATAGACGCTGAGGGCACTGTTGCGGTTGGGGCGACAACCGGGGCTGAAATCGGGGCGGAGCGCACATCATCCACTTTGCCTGCTGGGGCAGGTTTGGCCTCAGTGACGATCAATGGCGAATTGTTGTTGAAGTCTGAGTTGTGGCGTGTGGTTGCCTGAGGTAATGACTTAGCTGTACCCGTTGCGATCCGTTCCAGTGTTGTTTGAGCGCGACCAATGTCTAACCGACTTGGTTGGCCAATCGGGCGGGCGCTATCTTCAATCCGATGCGGTGCGTTCGAAGGTCGAGACTGAGCTTGGAGGCCTTGAGTAAGCAAAATGCCTGCGGCGGTTGCCAGTAAGAGGCCTTGCCAATTGTTCTGAATTTTTTGCCACATTGTGGAAACCACCTACGCAAACGTCATTTTAGTTGTTTTTGACGCCAAGCATATGGCTTGGACGGTCACGTTCCTTACGCGTCAGACGTAGCTCTGACACTGCGGCGTTATCGCCGCTTCAGTTCGATAAGATTATCGACGAATTCAATAGCTCTGATCGCGTTTGGTCATACATGATCTTAAGCTCAAGACAAAACGGAACCTGTTGTTCTTGGCTTTTCTTGGTAAAATCGCAGACTTTGCACGGTTCGTGTAACGCGCTCTGCATCTTTTCCTTCTGGTGAGACTTAGTTTTGTGATGATCTGGCATTTAATCGATAGTAGCAGCGTTGGGGGGGCTGAACGGCATATTGCAACGGTCGCAGGCAGTTTGATGCGCGATGCGCATGCCGTTCGCGTTATGCTTTACCAACGCCACGGGGACAATCCTTGGCTGCGGCAACTCGATGCTGAGGGGATTCCTTACAGCGTTTTGGATGGTACATTCGGTGGTTTAGTGCTCGCGCTGCGCTCAGAACAGCCTTCTCTCGTACATACACATGGATATAAGAGTGGGATATTAGGGCGACTGGCGGCGATGTTAACCAGGATTCCAGTTGTTACGACGTTTCATTCTGGTCAGCGTGGACCGTGGCCGGTTGGGGCATATGACTTCGTTGACGATTGGTCATCATTTTCTGCCCATCGAATTGCGGTAAGTTCGGAAATTCAGAGTCGGTTACCTTTATCGACCACGGTTATACCGAGTTACGTTGTGACGCCCACTGTTTGTCCGGATTTGGCATTGCCCCGCAAAATTGGATTTGTGGGTCGGTTAAGTGAGGAAAAGGGACCGCAGCATTTTTGTATGCTTGCACGACGGTTCGGTGATCTTGGTAGTTGGCATGTTTATGGCGATGGAGCCATGCGTGGAGCACTTGAGGCAGAGTTTGGCGACGTGGTGACCTTCCATGGAGTGCAAACGAACATGGACCGCGTCTGGCCACAGTTAGGTTTGTTGGTTATGCCGTCGCGGTTCGAAGGGGTACCGTTGGCTGCACTGGAGGCGGCGGCGGCTGGAGTCCCTGTTTTAGCATCGCGGGTTGGCGGGTTGCCTACCGTGATTGTTGAGGGGGCAACGGGTTGGATGTTTCCTTATGGCGATTTGGAATCTGCTGGACAGTGTCTGTCTATGTGGTCGGCTCAAGTTGAGCATGGCGCGATGGATTTGCGTGCGGCGTGCTGGACGCGGGCGCGCGAGCACTTTTCTGAAACAAGGTGGTTCCCTGAAATCCTGAAGGTCTATGAAGTGGCCCTTGGGCGAGCGTTGCGTTAAGTGTCGCAATAGTGACGTGGATATTTGCTACGCATCTGTTGATGCTGATGCATCACGATAAGTGTTATCCCTTAATATAGAAAGTGATCCAGTCGTCGTGCTGTTATGTAGCATTGCAGATGACTTTCAAAGTATTGTACCTGCCAACTCACAAAGTGTATGCGGTGCCAGCAAATCGTCTTCGTGCGGAGCTTTAGTAAGATTATGCCGACCATTTATCGCGCCCCCGCGCGTTTTGACTCGTATGGATTGCCAGTCGTATTTGCAGACATAGAAGCCCTTGCAGAAGAAAAAAACGACGTGACCATCGATATGGTGGATGTTCAAACATTTGATGGAGCAGGCGTTGGAGCGCTCGCAAGTCTGTATAAGCGTTTGTCGAAAGCACAACGAGAATTGATCATCGTTAACACCAGTGGTGTGGCGCGTGACTTGTTGAGCAAAAGTGGCATGCTGCAAGTTCTGCAAACGCCGCGCTGGGTTGCTCTTCGCGAAGATGCCATGGCGGAAAGCGCAGCACGCCTTTCACACAGTATGGCATCAACCGTTATTGTTCAGCCAGCTGCGCTGACTGCGCCGCACTCTGTGATCGTGGATGACGGACATCAACGGCGCGACGCGGCTTGAGCGCATTGCAAGCGTTTGCCGAACGGCTGCAGGCTTATACATAAAAATTGCAACGCGCTTCTATCGTTCGAAGCGCGTTTTGCGTTGATGATTGGCTTGTTTCTATTTGCTGCATAAAAAACCGGACAACCATTCGTTGTCCGGTTTGCGTAGTTGGCGCAGGGAGGCTGTCCAAGCGCGCGAAGGTCTCAAGGGAGGGGAAGGCCTTCACTGCTGATGTCGCAGCATCAGAGTATTGTGAGGGTAGACTTGGTGAGGGACAATAATGCGTGTCGCATGTGCGCCATGTGCGATCTGCATACCGTTAAAATATTGCGAACGCTTTTGTGGCGAGTTTTTAGTACTTCCACTGGCGCGCTTTGTTGACGAGGAAGTCGCGAAAAACTTGTACTTTCTTGGCTGTCTTTAGCTCTTCTGGATAAACAAAGAAGATCTGCATATTGGGTAAGTCGACTTCGCGGAGAACTGGCACAAGCTCGGGCTCTTCATCGGTCAGGTAGTCGGGGATAAGCCCAATGCCGAGGCCCGCGCGAATGGCATATTTCATTGCGAGTACGCTGTTAGCAACAAACGCCGGGGTGCGTGGTTCTCGACCTTCGCGGCCCGCGATTTCAAGCCAGCGGATAGCGCTTAGGTGAGGCTGCGGCGTTCCCGAATAGGAGACGATGCGGTGCTTGTCGATGCCGTCGAGTGACTGAGGTGCGCCGTATTTCTTGACATACTGTGTTGAGGCGTACGCATGGATCTGCATCGTAAATAACGGACGGCGAATCAGATCGTTTTGTTGTGGCTCGCTCGTCCAAATCGCGACGTCAGCTTCGCGCATTGAGATGTCGAGTTGTTCGTCGGCTAGGATCATTCGAACACGAATGTCGGGGTAGGCATCCAGAAATTCACGCAGCCGTTGGGTGATCCAAACGGTGCCGAGACCCACGGGTGCTGTAACGCGGAGTTCGCCGGTAGGTTTGGTCGTGGCATCGGTTAGCAAGGTTTCTGCGGTCGAGAGTTTGTTCATGATCTCGGTGGCCGTGCGAAACAACAAATCACCCTGTTCTGTCAGAACGAGGCCGCGGGCATGACGGTGGAAGAGGGCAATGCCCAGATCCTTTTCGAGTGCTGATACTTGACGACTAACGGCGGACTGGCTCATGCGGAGGCTGTCGCCTGCATGGGTAAAGCTGCCTGCTTCTGCGGCGGCATGAAAAATTCGGAGTTTGTCCCAGTCCATGATATTTGACGCTTCCTCGGTTTGTTTTTTTGGGGGGGCCGCTTTGTGCTACTTGGTTGGTTATCTGGTCTTAGATTGAGCTATTCGGCTGCGGCAGTCTTTGCCGATGAGACGGCGTGTTCGGCTAGATAGCGTTCAGCCTCTAAGGCTGCCATGCAGCCCATACCTGCGGCGGTAACCGCTTGGCGGTAGATGTCATCTTTAACGTCGCCGGCGGCGTATACGCCGGGAACCGACGTCGCGGTACTGTCGGGCTTGGTGATCAAGTAGCCGCTATCATTCATCGGCAGTTGACCCTTGAATAATTCGGTCGCTGGGGCATGCCCAATGGCAATGAAAATGCCGTCGACGGCCAATGTCTCAGTGGTGCCAGTGTTGATATTTTTTAAGCGGATGCCTGTGACCTTCTTGGGGTCTGCATCGCCCAAAATTTCGTCAACAGCACAGTTCCATTTGACATTAATTTTTGCATTTTTGAAAAGCCGGTCCTGCATGATTTTTTCGGCACGGAAGCCGTTGCGACGGTGCACGACTGTTACGGTTTTTGCAAAATTGGTCAGGAAGATTGCTTCCTCAACCGCAGTGTTGCCACCGCCAACGACGACGACGTCTTTGCCTTTGTAAAAGAAGCCGTCGCACGTGGCGCAAGCCGATACACCATGACCTTGGAATGATTTTTCGCTGTCGAGGCCCAGCCAGCGGGCTTGCGCGCCTGTGCAGATGATGAGGGTGTCTGCAGAGTATGTATCGCCACTGTCGCCTACGAGTTTAAAGGGACGCGTTTTGAGGTCGACAGATGTAATCTGATCCAAGATCATTTCTGTGCCCATGTGTTCGGCCTGGGCTTTCATTTCATCCATCAGCCATGGCCCCTGGATGGCTTTTGCGAAACCAGGATAGTTTTCGACCTCTGTTGTGATGGTGAGTTGACCACCGGGTTGGATTCCCTGGATAACCAGAGGGTTCAGCATGGCTCGAGCAGCGTAAATCGCGGCGGTGTAGCCGGCTGGGCCTGAGCCGAGTACGATGAGCTTGCGGTGATGTTGCTGCGGCATGCTGAGTATCCGTCGCTATTGGCGCGCGTCGTACAGTGCTGAGCTGCGCCATTGTGGTGGAAGGAAATCAACGCAGGCATTGAGCTATGCGTTTTATGCATATTGCTACATTCGGCGTTGGCTGCAAGCGATTTTGCTTGTTGAGATACTAGTTTTATCGACTTTCGTATTACCAGCTTATGTTGCGGTGCGATTGAGCAGTGCTGCGATGCGGCGAGTTGATGTATTTGGGCAACAAAACTGACATTGGGATGCAACACGAATCGTGCAGCTTCTGATATGTTCAAATTAGTGCACGTCAGCTCGCGGCCCGCGTTATGGGATGCCCTGACTGGGATACCCAATGCGGGACAATCTTAAGGCACCTATGGATTTACCGAGGGTGAGGCGGACCTGGATGGGACCGTCGTTTGAAGCCTACGGACTAGTTACTTCGCACGCTATTGCTGTGTTTCCATCCAAATCAGCTGATTTCTTCATCTTCGCTTGTTGTGACCCGGATTGGCATTGCCTTCCAGTCGAGCAACTGTGCGTTGTTGGAGTGTCGGTCACCTGCACATCGACATTGGAGGGGCTTTCATGAAGCGCCAACTTCCTGTGCGTGAGATGAGTTTTATGAAATTCGGTTGTACGAGAGGAAGGCCGGGCCTGCGGGATCGCAGGCGGAGGACGCCATGGCGCTTTCTGCAGCATCATCGGCCACCGAGTAGGACGTGACTGAGCTTCGCCGCTTCGTGAGACTATGGGCTTGGGCTCAGAAGTGGCCACAAATATTGAAGCCGACACTTGAGGTGTCGGCTTCGACTTTTTGCCAAACTTGTTCGTAATTATTCTGCGAGACGAGCCACGTGACGGGAGAAATAGTTGTCGACGGCGCGTTGGATTGAATTTGCGACTTTTTCGCGCCAAGTATCGGACTTTAGGTTGGCGGCGTCGGCGCGGTTCGACACGTAAGCGAGTTCGATCAAGACCGATGGCATTTTTGCACTTTTCAAGACTCGGAAATTTGCTTCGCGGTCAGGGTTGTTCATGAGGGTGGTGCTTTCGCCCATCGTTGACACCACAGCTTCAGAAAACTCTTTGGTGTTGTCTTTCGACTTGGCGACTTCGCGCATGGCGAGATCGGCAAGGATCCCTTTTATGGCACCGCCGTCGCTTTCCGGCATTTTCTCGACGTCTTTGGTTTCACGTTTTGATAGTACCGCGTTTTTAACTTCACCTTTAGCTGACCGCATCAGGTCTTTGGCCATGCTGTCACGCAGAGAATAAATGGTTGCGCCGGAGGCGTTGGAGCCTGCGTAGTCAGCATGCACGGCAATGAAAAGTGCAGCCTCGGAGCGATCGGCAAAGGCGCGGCGTTCGTCGAGTTCAACGAAACGGTCGCTGTCGCGGGTCATGAGAATGCGGTAACGGCCAGTTTGCTCGAGCTTTTGACGAAGCTTCATCGCGAACGCCAAAACTACTTCCTTCTCTACAGTGCCGTACTTGGTGGCGCCGCTATCGTGGCCGCCATGACCCGGATCGATAACAATCGTTTGTTTGAATGAATCTTTGGCGCGCGCTTCTGGGCGCAGGGCAGGCCTGGGAAGTGGAGGTTGGATCCCTGTGGCACCTAGGCCTGCCGGTGGCGTTCCGACGAGAAGTTTTTTGCCTTGCGCGGATTTAAGGGCGCTGTCGGCTGGGACGATTTCGAGGACGAGGCGCGCCGGTTTGCTGGGATCGCGGCCTTTTTCGAGCACCGATTTTTCGATGATGACGGGGCTTGTTACGTCAATGACGACGCGCATTTTTCCGGGAGCTGATAGCCCACCTCGGATTGAACTGATGAGTCCGACCGGGACAGTGCCGGTCAGTGTCGGGAGCTGGAGTTTGACGTCGGGAAGTTCGATAATAACTCGATTTGGATTGGCGAGTGCGAAGACTTGGAATTCGGTTGATTTTTCGAGTCCGATGACGAAGCGCGTGCGTGTTTTATCACCGGCAAGGGCGGTTTCTGGCGCGGGAGTAACTGTTGTTTGAGCGATTGCCGGTTTGGCGACAAACGAGGTCGTCATTGCAATGGTGACGCCGACTGCGGCGCTTATCGGCAATAATGTCAAATGACCAAGTGCAAACGCACTCCGTCTAAATTCCCTACGCATACAGTCGACCCCCGTTACGCTTACGGTCTTACAAACCGGGCAAGTCATCATGATGTGACGGACGAAAATGGCTATTTCCGGCACATACGTGGGCTTTGTTATGGAAGATTGCGGTTAAGGAAGCGCTAACGGTAACGATGCGTTGCTGACTGTTGCTAGATGAGACAACTTGGGGCGGATGCAACTTTTCAATGTTTGGGGCCGCGGCAATAGAAAACGGCGCCGCTTGTGTGTGCGACGCCGTCTAATGCAGGTGTAACTAGATCGCTTACTTCGCGTTGCGATAGCGGATCATGTAGGCGTCCATGGTGTGATCGGCGACTTGCGTCCATAGATACGAGTCGTTCTGGAACGCGGTGTAGCTGTCGTAGATCTTTTTGAACTCAGGATTTTTTGCGTTGATCTCTGTGTAAAGATCTTGAGCTGCTTTGTAGCAAGCGTCCATGACCTCTGGTGAGTAAGGTGTCAACTGAGCGCCGGCACCGACCAAACGTTTGAGCG
Source organism: Hyphomicrobiaceae bacterium (assembly GCA_013141255.1). Classification (GTDB taxonomy): domain Bacteria; phylum Pseudomonadota; class Alphaproteobacteria; order Rhizobiales; family Hyphomicrobiaceae; genus JABFRJ01. Next base: position 12,386 of record JABFRJ010000318.1, on the reverse strand, counting down.
CTGGGGTGTTTACGGCATCATACTTCGACGCCGTCCACATGTTGGTCTCAGCGCACGCCGAGTTGAGGGCTTCGCGGTACTGTTTTGGTAGAGCCGCTAGCTTTTCGGGACTGCAGATAAAGCCACCCGTGGAGCTCGGTTCCCACCAGCCGGGATAGTGGTAGAACTTAGCGACTTTAACGAAGCCAAGCTTTTCGTCGTCGTAGGGGCCAACCCACTCGGCACCGTCGATGGTGCCTTTTTCGAGGGCCGGGTAGATGTCGCCCGCGCCGATTTGCTGCGGAATAACGCCGACCTTTTGCATGATTTTGCCAGCGAAGCCGCCGAGCCGGAACTTAAGTCCCTTGAGATCGTCTGCTTTTTGGATTGGTTTTGAGAACCAGCCACCCATCTGGCAATTGGTATTGCCGGCTGGGATAAAGTGGGCGTTGTATTTCTTCAGGAAATCATTCAGTAGCTGCTGTCCGCCACCATGAAGCAACCAAGCATTTTGCTGGCGCGGGTTCATACCGAACGGAAGGGCAGATCCGAACACGAACGCATCGTCTTTGCCGAAGTAGTAATATAGCGCTGTGTGTCCGCATTCGACTGTGCCGTTTTGGACGGCGTCAAGCACTTGCAAGGCAGGAACAATTTCGCCTGCAGCGAAGGGTTGAATTTGGAACTTATTGTCGGTCAGTTCAGCGACGCGCTTGGAGATATTTTCGCAAGCACCGTAAAGCGTGTCCAAAGATTTGGGCCAGCTGGCTGTCAGGCGCCATTTTACTTCAGGCATTGATTGAGCAATGGCCGGGGCTGCAACGGCTGTTGAGGCGAGACCGCCAGCAGCGGCGCCTTTGATAAATTTTCGACGATTTACTGTTGTCACTTCTGTCTCCTCCCAGAGATCACGGCTTTAGTTCGAGTCATATATTGTCAGGCGCACGCCGTTCCTGCAACAGGCACCTATCCAACGGGGACCAACCGGGCGTAGCCCTGATCAATCGTATCTTTAAGAAGGTGTTCAAATTCGGAATGATTGGCGTGGCCGGGCTTAATGTTACCTAGAGGGAGGGTCGAAAGGTCGTCGCGCTTGGCAAAGAGGATAGGCGCTGATACTGGCACCAGTATTGCCCGGCTTTTATTCAAGGTTGTGATCAAGCCGCGCATGATGCCGAACCGGTCTAGTTGCGACACGACGATCATGCGCATTGCGCCTTTTGTTAGCGAAACCAAATGGATAAACATTGAGGCCGCTGGAATATACAGGCGGCCACGATGAGCATATGACGCATCTGGGCGTTCGCTTTCTTCAAACAGCAAGCTTGGCCATGAGGGGTCCCAGGTGACGTCCGTACGATAGGCTACGATGGTGCCGGGCTCGGTAAAGTCGGGGCGAAGCGTCAGGTAACTGCCTAAATAATGATCAACACCTGCGCGCGTGTAGGCGCCCATGTAGACGGGAGCGATATCGCCGCCAATGCCGGTTTCGGTCGGGGATGTTGCGGCATTGCGGTGATCTGAACCGGAGGTTGCGCGTTCGCCTGTAACGGCGACGCTGCCAGGGGGCTCGGCCGACCAAGTGGCGCGGACAACTTCGTAATCCAGACCGAGCACCATACACACATCGAACAAGGTTTGGTGTCGGACTGATTTACCGGCGATCAGATTTTGGACGGTTTTTTCGTGACAATCGGCGGCGTCTGCAAGTTCGGCTTGCGTGATCTTTTTTTCGATCATGGCCGTGCGGATCATGGCGATGGCGCGCACTTGGGGGGTGTCTTTGCCGGATGTGGCGCGCTCTGTCATGCGAGGCAGGCTCCTGAAATGGCGTGCGAAGGAAACTACTGGATTTTTCTGTTTCTACGCAAACGGCAAACAGCGGTAAGTTTGATTTTCGGATGCTTGCCGTTTGCTACCGGCAGTTGGACTGCAATTTCCATCGTACTGAGCACATTCTGGTTGGAAGAGGCGGCTGCATAGGGCTGGCGCCACGGTTAAAATCCAGGAGTGATCAGATGTTGTCAGGATCGAAACGTCGTGTGGTTGTAGCGCTTGCCATGTTGGCGAGCCTTGGGGCTATTTCTCCGGCTTCGGCGATTGATACGATTGATTGTGCGCGGGACTGGAATGCGGCTGAGCGGACGATTTGTCGGAGTCAAAAGCTGCAGGTATTGGACGCGAAAATGACCGAGGCGTATGCGGATTTGATGCTGGATCAGTCGGTTTCGGGACAGACGAAACAGCGCTTGCAGCAATCACAGCGCGAATTTCTTGATCGGCGCGACCGGTGTGGAGCGGATCGGGATTGCCTTGAAGAGGTGATGCAGCAGCGTGTGACGCGCATTTATTACTTCCGTTGATTTGTAGTCCGGTGCTGCCGGTTGGTCTTGGACACGGTGGCTCTGTCACTTTTGACTTGGTCTGGCGGTTTCCCTACCGTTCCCTGGTGGTAGGAGATCGGGTAGATCTCGAAGGCTCGGTTTGCGTCACCCTGAGTGACGCAGGCCGGGCCTTATCGTTTCGTGTATTAGCTAACGCTGAACTTGCGACGGATTGGACCTAGCTGCCCGTTTTTGGCCTTGTACAGGCTCTACACTTTGGGCCACGTCTTTTTAGGCGAATCCTTCCCGACGATGGCGGCAGAGCATGACGGTAAATGGTGGATTGCTGGCTTTACGGCGCTTTGGGCTTGGCGCTCGTCCGGGTGAGGTCGAGAAGGTTGCGCAGGATCCCCGTGGGTTTTTACTGGGGCAGTTGTCGCAGTCGGCGCAAGCGCGACTTGATGATCCAGATCTAGAGCCCAGCCACGTCACCTTCGCGGCGGCGGCGACAGCGCAGCAGCAACGCAAGCTCGCCAAAGATTTGATGCGGGAGAGTGCGCTGTCGACTGCGCAGCAGCAGGTGCCGGGCGGCGACAATACCGAACAGCGAGCGGCCGCACGGGCGATGAAGGGACTGTCGGCGGATGAACAGTCGGCGAACATTAAGCGGGCGCAAAAAAAAGAGGGCGCTCGACCGGCGCGCATTCGTACTGAAGTGTTTGTCGATGAAGCAACTGTACGCTTCCGGCATCAAGCGGCAACGAATGTTCCATTTGTCGAACGGCTCGTAATGTTCTGGTCGAACCATTTTTGTATCATGGCGCGTGGACCGGTGCGCGGCATTGCGGGGGCATACGAGCGCGAGGTCATTCGCGCCAAATCTTTCGGCTCGTTCACTGATTTGCTCAAGGCGGTGGAGCAGCATCCTGCGATGCTGATCTATCTCGACAATCAAATCTCATTTGGACCGAACAGTCCGGCCGGGCTCAATCAGAAAAAGGGATTGAATGAAAATCTTGCGCGCGAGATTCTGGAGCTGCATACGCTCGGCGTGGATGGTGGGTATTCGCAAGCAGACGTCACTAACTTGGCGCGGATTGTTACTGGGTGGACGGTGGCGGCGTTGCGAACTCCCAATGTCGAGGCAGGGAAATTTTTCTATCATAAGCCGCGGCATGAGCCAGGTGATTGGGCAGTGCTTGGGAAAAACTACAAGAATGAAGATGCGGTGACTGGTGTTAAGTGTCTTGAGGATTTGGCGCGGCATCCCGCGACTGCACGGCATATAGCGCGCAAGTTTGCACGACATTTTGTGGCTGATCAGGTTCCAGACGCGTTGACGCAGAGGTTGGAAAAGGCTTTTCGCGATACTGAGGGAGACCTTACAGCGCTTGCAAAAACGCTGGTGACGTCAGACGAAGCGTGGGCGGTGCCTGCGTCGAAATTGCTGCCGCCGATTGATCTTGTCGTGGCGTTGACGCGCAGCCTAGCGCATCAAACGACGGCGCCTGAGATGTTGCGACTTGCCAATCAATTGGGACAACCGTTGTGGCAGCCTCCAAGCCCAAAGGGCTGGCCGGATGATGACAATGGTTGGGCCAATCCGTCGGCGTTGAGGGAACGGTTGCGGATTGCCGAGCAAGTGGCGCGACTGTTGGATAAGTCTGTTGATCCCCGACAATTGGCGGAAGCGGTTCTCGGGCGCGATATGCGCAAAGAGACGCGAGATGCAGTGGCGCGGGCGGAAAACCGTGAGCAGGGTCTGGAGTTGTTGATCATGAGCCCCGATTTTCAGCGACGGTGACGATTGTCGCGGATTGTGGCGGTCAAAGTTCCTGAGTTTACAATTCTTGCGTCGAGGACAACATTGGATGTCATGCACTGAAAACCATCACATTGATCGTCGTGGGGTGTTGCGCGGCGCGACAGCAAGCTTGGCGCTGTGGAGCTTTTTGCCGAAAGCCGCATTGGCTGGCACGCGTGATCCGCGCTTGTTGACAATGGTATTGCGCGGTGGGCTCGACGGTCTTTCGCTGGCCGGGCCTGTGGGCGATCCTGACTATGTTAAACTCAGGCAGCATATTGCGATGAACAAGGCGGGTGAGACGAATGGTGGGTTGAAGCTCGATGATATGTTCGTGCTCAATCCCAATATGCCATTCTTGCACGGTCTTTATCAGAAGCGGCAGGCGATGGTCGTGCATGCAGTGCATTCGCCGTATCGGGAGCGCAGCCATTTCGACGGACAAGATGTGCTTGAGAGTGGGCTGCCTGGTGTTGGCAAGGGCGGCGATGACGGGTGGTTAAATCGAGCACTGGCTGGCATGCCGCACGCAGGTAAAGCGAGCCCAAAGGGCTTGGCGATGGGGGCGGTTGTGCCGCTTGTTATTCGTGGCAAGGCGCCTGTGCTGTCGTGGATTCCGAAGGTTTATAATTTGCCGTTGCGGGATGCGACGGTGGCGCGATTGGTTGACCTTTATGGACAGACCGACCCTGTGTTGGCAAAGGCGCTGGCGGATGGCATTGCAATTGATATGCAAGCGCAGGCTATGACTGCATCCGTGCCTGCGGCTGCGGGGCAAGGGCCGCCGCAGGTGACAACGGCGTCAGGTGCGCCACTCAATCCGCAATTGTTTCGTGAGTTTACAGAAGCTGCAGAGACGGCCGCGAAGTTCATGTTGCAAGCGGATGGTCCGCGGATCGGTGCGCTGAGTTATAACGGTTGGGATACACATGCGAACGAGGGAGTGATTCAAGGCGCGCTGGGCAATCGACTGTCGGGACTCGATCAAGCGATCAAGGCGTTGCATGACGGTCTTGGTGAGACGTGGAAAGATACCATTGTTGTCATCGTCACTGAGTTTGGTCGTACGGCGCGCGTCAACGGGACGAGCGGGACGGATCACGGGATGGCGACGTGCGCGTTGCTTGTTGGCGGAGCGGTTAAAGGTGGTCGTGTGCTGGCGGATTGGCCTGGCTTGAATGAAGCGTCGCTCTATCAGAATCGCGATTTGAAACCGACGACCGATCTACGCGTTGTCTTGAAAGGGATATTGCGCGACCATCTTGGTATTCCAGATGGAGCGCTTGGTTCATCAGTGTTTCCGGAGACGGCTCTGCTCAAAGGCTTGAGTGATTTAGTGACGTGAAGATGGTTGTTGCTGTGGACTTTGCTGAAGACCTGTCTCGCTTTGATTGAGCCAGGCGCAAGCTCGCGGCCATAGTGTTGTGGCAAAGCGTGTTCGGAAGAAGCCATTGTGGCCAATGTGTTTGGCGTTTGCGTCTTGTGGTTGGATGCAGGCAATGGACCGGTGTTTGGCCCCAGTGAAGCACTTTAATATTTGTTCTACGCTTTGCTCTGATGCCCAAGGATCATCGCTGAAGCGAAGGATGTGCATGGGCGCACGAAGTGTTTGCGAGGCGGTAAGGTCTTTTGCGGGAAGCGAACCCCACATGCTGTTTGGATTCAAGATCCAGCGTCGCCATTCGAGTGCAATGTGTTTTGGCAGGTTTTCGCCAAGGCCAGTGAGCTTGCCGGGGATGTAACCGCAGGTGTAGGCGAGTGTTGGGAGGACAATTCCAATGAGTGCGGCAACGCGATAGCGTTCATTGCCGCTCATGAGCCCCCAATATCCATGTGGGACGGCGATGCCAAGATGGCGGTCGATCAAGGCATTGTTGTGCGCTAGAGCGACACCGAAGCCACCGCCGAGGCTGTGCCCAATCCAGTGGATCGGTGAGTCTGGATAGGTGCTCTTCGCGTAGGCGAGAATTGCAGGAATGTCTTTCTGCCCCCAGTCGACGAGACGTGCAGTGATGTCGCGCGCATGAGTGTTTAGCGATCCGCCAATGCCGCGATAATCAAAAGTGATGACGGTTGTACCTTGGCTGGCAAGATAGCGGGCGAAGGGGGCGTAGAAGGTTTGTGGGATGGCGACACCGCCGCCAATGATGGCGATGGGGCGGCTTGGACGGTGTGGTCTGGTGTCTTCAAAGACAATGGCGGTGAGTCGATAACCGTCGTGCGTTGTGATTTTGATTGGGGTCTCGTTGATCGACCAAGCGGGATTTGTGGAGCATGTGACGTTGCGCATCGTGGGCCTCATTGCATCTTGGTGGATGAGGCTTGGGCTTACGCTTGAGTGAGGGCGCGTACTGTTCCTTGCGGAACGTTTTGCGGATGTGCGCGAGGACAAAGAAAGACCTGGGAGGTGGCGTGGCCGCATCCCAGGTCCAATGGTATTTGTGTGATTGATTAGTGACCGAGGCCAGCAGGCACGACGCCGCCATTCTCGGCCAATTTGGTCATGACCTGCTTATGTAACCAGACGTTCATTGATGCGCTGTCGCTCATGTCTCCTGAGTATTTCAACTCGGTGGCGAGTTCCTTGCGGGCCTTGAGACTGCTGTCGAGTTTTAGCAGCTTCATAAGATCGACGATTGACTTGCGCCAGTCGAGATCTTCGTCGCTGTCTTCGTCCATTTTATCGAGGACGGCTGCGACGTCGACTTTGGAAATGGCGGCTTTGGAAGGGACGGTAGCTGCGGTGGCGGCTGTAGCCACTGCTGCAGCCGCTTTGATTGCGGCGGATGTTGCTGCGGCTGAGATATCAGGTGCCGCACCTGAGGCTGAGGTTTTGATGATGGCTTCGGCACGCATATCGGGGGTGACTTCGGCGGCGGCGGCGGGTGACCCGAAGATTGCGTTTTTGATAGCGCTGAAAATACTCATGGGGGGGCATCCTTTTATGTTGTGGGCTGCCCGGATGGGCAGAATAGAGGCGTCATAGCACAGTGTTGCGAGGGGGCGTCGTCAATCGGAAGACTACAGTTTTTTCACATACCTTGTGGTTGTTCATTTTAAGCATATTGGAGTGATTATGCGCAAAACGGCGGCCGAAACATCGACCGCCGCACGCTGTTGGGGGCATTAACTGCTTTCAATTATTCGTTCTGTAACCACTTGGACAATGCCCCGCCGATGACGGCGCCAAAGATTGGCGCCGCCCAGAAGATCCAGAGATCAGCCAATGGTTTGCCGCCGGCCATGAGTGCCGTTGCTGTTGAACGTGCTGGATTGAGCGAGGCGTTAGTGACAGGGATCGAGACGAGGTGAAATAACGCGAGTGCGAGACCGATGGCGATGGGGGCGAAGCCTGCAGGCGCGCGCTTGGAGGTTGAGCCCATGATGACGATGAGAAACAGCGCGGTGATCACGATTTCCATAAGGATGGCGGCTGTGAGCGAGAATTGACCGGGACCTCCGTAGCCATTGGACACTGCTGTCATCGAATTTAATTTAGGGACGGGATTTCCGGGTATCAGGCCTTGTAGGATGATGCTTAGGATAGCTGCTGCGACTAGGCCGCCGAGGACTTGAGCGACGACATAGGAGACTGCGTCAGAGCTTTTGAAGCGCCCGCCGGCCACGAGGCCGAGGGTAACGGCTGGATTAAAATGTCCACCTGAAATGTGGCCGAGGGCGAAGGCCATGGCAAGTACTACGAACCCAAATGCCAATGATACAGCGACGATGCCGCCGGTGGGGCCTGCGTAGAGCGCGGTGCCAACCGCGGTGAATACCAAGGCAAAGGTGCCGATAAATTCGGCTGCTAGGGCACGTTGGTTCAAGGATTATGCTCCCGGTTTAACTGTTGCGTCAGTTGTTCATGCGGTCGACGAATCGTTTTGCAGTTGCATACAACTTATGGCGCATAGGGAGGGGAAGCCGAGAGGCGCGGGGGAGAATCTGTCTTTCACAGACGCGGTAAAACCATTGTTCAGACACATTATCGCCATTGCGCGGCGTTGTTTGTGAGTTCCGATCCTACGGAACTATCGAATTTGTGCGATTGGGCGTTTTGTTGCGCATTGAATGAGTGGGCGCGTTTTATGATTTGGCGAACTGGATTGTTGTTTCTTGGCTGTGTCTACGCGTTCGCGGGCCCGGCGCATTCAGCGACGCCGACAGTATCGAGTACGTCGCCCACTCCAATGGTGGGGACGACGACGACGATCGCGCCTTTATCAAAGCCAGGAACTAAAGCCGCGCAACGCAAAGCGCCGGTGCCGAAATTTGATCGGCCTGAAGTGGTTCTGCAATTTATCCAAGGCTATCGAGCGCGGCCTGAGCCGCAGCATCTGGCGTCGGTCTTTTCAGCGATGACGCGGCACGGTGTGTTTCGCGAGATGGAGCAGGCGGGAATTCACCTCGGCTTTTTGGGTGGTGTATTGTCCACGCTTGATGATGATCGCGCAGCGGCGACGCTGGTTAAGATGTTCCCCGTGCATCCTGAAGATCAGCCGGCCTTGATCAAGGCCGTTGCTTTCTCTGGGCATCCGCAATGGAAGGCCTTGTTGCGCGGTATCACCGAGCGGATGCCGTCGCGAGCGGTGCTGGTGGACCGCTATCTGACGGACAAGATGCCGGCGCTTGAGGCAATGGCGCTTGATGCAGGACCGCAGCCATTAGATGTGTTGTGGGGCAATTACTTTGCGACGGGCTCGTTCGAGCCGATTGTGCGAATAATCTCGGTACTCAAATGGTCGGCTGACGGTAACGACGTGGAGCGGCTGACCATCGGGTCGATGGCAAAATGGACGCTGGCGCAGAATGCCAGCCGTGACGTGGATTTGTTGCGATTGTTGAAAGCGGCGCTGACGACAGAGACGCCAGAGGGCCGCAAGCGGTTGGTTGATGTGATAGAGGCCGCTGAGACGGCAGAGACAGGTAAGATCCGCAAAGAGGCGTTGGTGGCGATTGAGCAGTTGAAGGTGAAGGGGCCAGCAAAGACGCGGAATGCGCAGTGGTGGGGGCAGGCGGGACAAACGGCGCTGGCGTTTGGCTGTGTGGTCGGCAGTGCGCTTGGGAATGTTGCGATTGGTGTGCCTTGTGTGATCGGCGGAGCGCTATCGGGTGTGGCGCTGAAGGCCATCGGAAATTAGGAATTGACCTTGCTGAGATACTGTTGTGCTAAACTCAGGCTTGAGGGGCGTTTGGTAAGCGATCCAAGCGACTCAAGCGTATGCTGACCCAGAGCGAGAGCAAGGCAAAGATGACGCCTGCAGCGACGATGGGTGCGCGTTGGCCGGAGGCGCTGAAAGCGAAGCTGTAAACTACCGGACCGGCGGCTTGACCGAGGAAGAAAACAAACGCCATCAGCGAAATACCGGATGCGCGTGCCTTGGGAGCGAGTTCGACGCCGAGGGCTTGAAGGCAGTTGTGCATCATGAAGAAGCCCATGCCGATGAAACCGAAAAGCAAGGCTTGTTGCTGCCAATTGGTCGCGAATGCGTATAGGATGAGCGCGGTTGAAAGGATTGCGCCACCCAAACGGACAAGGCCGACGCGGCCCAACCGCGCGAGCAATTGGCGCACAAGCAACGTGAAGATAATGCCGCCTATGCTCATGGCGCCGATGATCATACCGCTTTCGCGTAGTCCACCCATTTGGAGGCGTTCAAGGCGTCCGGCGATGAAGGGCGTGAGGCCGAACATGGTGCAGCCGCCAATAAAGACGCCGATGAGGCAGATGGCTGCGTAGGGGCTCTTGAGAGCTTCGAGATATGAGGCGCGTGTGCGTGCGATACTCAAGGGTTGGCGGATTTCGCCGGGTGGGCTCTTCAGGTTGCGCAAAGCAAGTAGCAACACAACTAGGACAAAGACGGCGGGGACACCGAACATCCAGCGCCAACCGTAGTTGGCTGCGACGAAACCTCCGCCGAGGGAGCCCATGAGAATTGAGATTTGGGACGCCATGATCATGCGCGAGAGGGCGACTTGGCGCTCCTGCATTTCGAAGCGGTCGCCGATGATAGCAAATGCGATGGGGATGATGCCGCCACCGGCGATGCCGGCAATCATGCGGGCCAAGAAGAGGAACTCAAGCTGACTTGCGAGAGTTGCGACGACTAGGGCCAGCGTCAAAACACCGAGGCAAATTTTGATGATGCGCTCTTTACCGGCGGCGTCGCCAAGGGGGCCGAGGATGGGTTGGGAGAGTGCATAAGGGAAAGTGAAGGCAGAGGCGAGTAGGGCGGCTGTCTCAATGGGGATTGAGAAATCGCGCGCGATTGCGGGCACGAGTGGGTCGATCATGCGGATCGAGAAGGCCGAGACAAAGGCGGCGCAGGAAAGGATGAGCATGAGTGGCATGGGACTGGCTTAGCAGCCTTCATCGGCTTTTTGCTATGCACAATATCGGGTGCTGTGTCGCAGGGATGCTGTGGATGCGGTGCGGGCGACTTCCCCTGCGCTGGGCTCTAAGGTAAGGCTTGGACTGCTTTTCCATGATTGAGGATCCCCACGATGCAAGACCGCACCGCCAGTTCGACTGCCAAAGTCAGTTTTAACTGGGAAGACCCGTTCCAGCTCGAGGATCAACTCAATGAGGACGAGCGGGCAATCCGGGACGTGGCGCGGGATTATGCGCAAGAAAAACTATTGCCGCGGGTGACGGAAGCCTATCTTCAGGAAAAAACGGACCGCGAGATCTTTCATGAGATGGGTAAGCTCGGTTTACTCGGTGTGACCCTTCCGGAGAAGTATGGGTGTGCGGGCGCGAATTACGTCGCTTACGGTCTGGTGGCACGGGAAGTCGAGCGCGTTGATAGCGGTTATCGGTCGATGAATTCGGTTCAGTCGTCGCTCGTGATGTACCCGATCTATGCGTATGGCTCTGAAGAGCAGCGCATGAAGTATTTGCCGAAGCTAGCGTCGGGTGAGTTTGTCGGCTGCTTCGGGTTGACAGAGCCGGATGCGGGGTCCGATCCCGGCGGGATGAAAACGCGGGCGGAAAAGGTTGCGGACGGATATCGTCTTACCGGCTCGAAGATGTGGATTTCAAATGCGCCGATTGCGGACGTGTTTGTGGTGTGGGCGAAGAGCGCGGCGCACAACAATGAGATCCGCGGCTTTATTTTGGATAAAGGTATGAAGGGACTGAGTGCGCCGAAGATCGGTGGCAAGCTTTCTCTGCGGGCGTCGATCACGGGTGAAATTGTGATGGATGGTGTGGTGGTGCCGGAGAGTGCGCTGCTGCCGAATGTGTCGGGTCTTAAGGGGCCGTTCGGGTGCTTGAACCGGGCGCGGTATGGCATTTCGTGGGGCGCGATGGGCGCTGCTGAGGATTGCTATGCGCGGGCACGGCAGTACACGCTTGATCGGAAACAGTTCAACCGACCGCTCGCTGCGACGCAGTTGGTGCAGAAGAAGTTGGCCGATATGGCGACGGAGATTTCGCTGGGGCTGCAGGGTTCGTTGCGCGTTGGGCGATTGTTTGATGCGGGCAAGGTGGCGCCTGAGATGATCTCTATCGTTAAACGCAACAACTGCGGTAAGGCACTCGATATTGCGCGGATCGCCCGTGACATGCACGGCGGCAATGGCATTCAGGCCGAGTATCATGTGATGCGGCACGCGGCGAACCTTGAGACGGTCAATACCTATGAAGGCACGCATGATGTGCACGCGCTGATCCTTGGGCGTGCGATTACGGGGTTGCAGGCGTTTTTCTGAGGCATCTCGGGTGGGTTGAATGGTAGCTGCACTCGGCGCAGGCGTGGTCTATTTTGCGCTCGTGTTTGCGGCGGCATTCATGCTCGGGATTTTGCGACAAATGGTGATCGCACCATTGGTGGGTGCGGTTGCTGCGGTGGCTATCGAAATGCCTGTCGTCTTGTTCATATCGTATTTGGCGTGTCGTGCGGTGGTGGCGTGGTTTAAGCTTTCGGAAGCTCTATATGTGCGTGCGCTAGTGGGCGTCGTAGCGTTTGGTCTGCTGATGGCTGCGGAATTGATGCTTTCAAATCTTCTGTTTGGGATTGGCGCAGCAGACTTCATTGCTTCATTCATCACACTGCAGGGCCTAATCGGCTTTGCAGGTCAGGTCATATTCGCCATGATGCCGCTTTTTGTAAGACAGCATGTGACGCAGAACTAACTTCGGCACTCAACCATTGACCGCACGACTGTCGACTGGCGCTTCGTCGCGTTCGGTCTTGCCGTAGTCGCGTAGGACGTGGGCGACGCGCAGGCGGTAGTTTTCGAAGTAGTCATCCCGGCCTTTCTTCTGTGCCGACCGA
>JABFRJ010000231.1 GCA_013141255.1 Hyphomicrobiaceae bacterium | reverse complement strand
GTCGTCGGTATACCCCTACTGTCATCCTACCCACAAGGGGTAGGATGACAGTAGGGGTATACCGACGACAGCGCGACGTGTCACTTTGTGGCCCTCAACGGACTACATCCCACCCTCACGCCGTCCCCGGTGCGATCTCGGTTAGACGGCCCTTTTCCAGGCGGAAGACGCGGTCCATGCGATGGGCGAGATCCATGTTGTGAGTTGCGATCAGCGCCGCAACGCCCGTGTCGCGAATGAGGTGCATGAGTTCGGCGAATACCAACTCACTCGTTGAGGGATCGAGATTGCCCGTCGGCTCGTCGGCCAACAACAGTGTGGGCGAATTGGCGAGCGCCCGACAGATCGCGGTGCGCTGCTGCTCGCCGCCAGACATCTGCGCGGGACGATGATCGAGCCTCGACGCCAATCCCATCTTGCTCAATAGTTCTGACGCCCGCGCCTCCGCCGCCTTGCGCGGCGTGCCGCGGATCATCTGTGGCATAGCCACGTTTTCAAGCGCTGAAAACTCCGGCAGCAATTGATGGAACTGATAGACGAAGCCCATGTCGCGGCGACGGACCGCCGTGCGTTTGTCGTCGTCAAGTCCGGCGCATTGCTGGCCGTTGATGACGATACTGCCGCTGTCAGGAGTCTCAAGTAATCCTGCGACATGCAGCAGCGTCGACTTGCCCGCGCCTGACGGCCCGACGAGTGCCACCGCCTCGCCCGGCATCAGCCGCGCGCCTGCGCCATCCAGCACGCGGATTTCCCGCTCGGCCTGATGATAGACGCGCACTACATTTTCCAGCACCAGCACAGGCGTTGAATTGTTTTGCGCGCGTGAGGTCATCGGCTTGGTTGTATTTAGCATCTCGCCCTCAGCCGTATCTCAGTGCTTCGACCGGGTCGAGCTTGGACGCCCGCCACGATGGATACAGCGTCGCTAATATCGACAACAGCATCGCCATCAACACGATCATGCCGGTCTCAAATGGATCAATCTCTGCTGGCATCCGCGTGAGATAGTAGAAGTTCGGATCGAAGACTTGTTTGCCGGTGAGCTTCATAACGCCCTGCCGGATGGCCTCGATATTCCAGGTGAAGAGCACGCCCAGCACAAACCCGGCCAAGGTGCCGACTACACCAATGGACGCGCCCGTGATCAGAAACACCCGCATGATCGCGCCCTTCGACGCCCCCATGGTGCGCAAAATTCCGATGTCGCGGCCCTTATCCTTTACCAGCATCATCAGGCCGGAAATGATGTTGAACGCTGCCACCAGCACGATCAGCGATAGAATGATAAACATCATCGTCCGCTCTAAATCGAGCACGCGTATGAACGTCTCGTTGCGGCTTTTCCAGTCTGAAAAGTGCAACCCCTCGATGCCGAGCTTCTGCATCGCGGCGATTGAGGTCTCTACGGTGTCGGGATTGTCCGTCACAACTTCAATCACATCGACCGCCTCGTCACGCGCAAAAAACTTCTGCGCCTCTCTCAGAGGCATGAAAATCATAATGCGGTCGTACTCGCTCATGCCGAGTTCAAAGATGGCCCCCACCCGATAGGTTTTCGTGCGCGGCACACAGCCAAACGGCGTACACGCGCCACGGGGGCCCACCAACGTCACCGTGTCGTTCGTTGTCACCCGCAAGCTGTCCGCGAGTCGTCGCCCGATGGCGATGCCATCTTGCGTGTCGAAGTCGTCAATCGTGCCGCCGATGATGTTGCGCGCGACGAGATCGAGTGACTTCAGGCCTTTTTCTGTCACGCCGCGCACGTTGCCGCCCAACGCCTGCGCCTGGGTCGACGCCATCACCTGGCCTTCGATCAGCTCCAACGCACTTTTAACGCTTGGCACGGTGCGAAGTCGGGCTGCTATGTCGGGGTAATCGTTGAACGGCACGTTGATGCGATTGACGATGACGTGGCCGTTGAGGCCGAGGATTTTGCCCACGAGTTCTTTACGAAAACCATTCATCACAGCCATGACGATGATCAGCGTCGCCACTCCGAGCATAATGCCAAGGAACGAAAATCCGGCGATGACCGAGATGAAGCCTTCCTTGCGGCGTGCGCGCAGATAGCGGCCAGCCAGCAACCACTCAAACGGCGCGAACGCTCCGGATGTTGCCTCTGGCTTTGCCGCTATGCTTGCCGTGACTATTGCTGTCGCGTCTGCCAAATTCGCCATCCGTCCGTTGCCTATCAGCACTTTTGTCCAGCGACCTATCCGCCGCCGCGGATCACCCCATAAAGCGCCGCGCACTCACCAACTCGACCAAACGCCTGAGAGCCGCTTCTACTGGCATGGTCACGCGCTCGCCCGTCTTGCGTTCTTTGATTTCGACTTCGCCGCTCTTCAGCCCTTTGGGGCCGACGATCAGTTGGAACGGTAATCCGATCAAATCCATGCTCGCAAACTTCGCGCCCGCACGTTCGTCTGTATCGTCAAGCAACACCGACAACCCTGCCTGCTCGAGCTTGTGGTACAGATCGTTGCAGGCCTGATCGCAGTCTTTGTCACCGCTCTTGAGATTGATGAGCGCGACTTCAAACGGCGCTAATGGCACCGGCCAGACGATCCCGTTGGCATCATGGCTCGCCTCGACGACGGCGGCGACCACGCGCGTCGGCCCGATGCCATAGGAGCCCATATGAACCGTGACGGGCTTGCCGTCCGGACCTTGCACCTGTGCCTTCATGGGCTCGGAATACTTGGTGCCGAAGTAGAAAATATGGCCGACTTCGATGCCACGGGCTGAAACACGTTTGCCCGCCTCGATGGCTTCGTAGGCTGCAACATCGTGTTTTTCACTGGTCGCGGCATAGAGCGAGGTCCACTTATCGACGGTTGCCTGCAACGTGACGGCGTCGTCGAAATTCGTGTTCGAGGGGGGCGTGGCGAAATCGAGCGTGTCTTTGTGGCAGAAAACTTCGCTTTCTCCCGTGTCCGCCAGAATGATGAACTCGTGGCTGAGGTCGCCGCCAATGGGGCCCGTATCTGCTTGCATCGGGATCGACTTCAAGCCGAAGCGCGCAAATGTCCGTAAATAGGCCACGAACATCTTATTGTAGGAATGCCGCGCGCCAGCTGCGTCGAGATCGAACGAGTACGCGTCTTTCATGAGGAATTCGCGACTGCGCATGACGCCGAACCGTGGCCGTACTTCATCCCGGAACTTCCACTGCAAATGATAGAGATTGAGCGGTAAACTCCGGTAGCTCTTCACATGCGTGCGGAATATTTCGGTCACCATCTCTTCGTTGGTTGGACCGAATAGCATCTCGCGCTCGTGGCGATCTTCGATGCGCAGCATTTCTTTGCCGTAGGCTTCATAGCGGCCTGACTCGCGCCACAAGTCCGCCGATTGGATGGTCGGCATCAGCAGTTCCACGGCCCCCGCCCGGTTCTGCTCTTCCCGCACGATCGCGTTGACCTTTTGCAACACTCTGAGACCCAACGGCAGCCACGCATAAATGCCCGCGCTCTCCTGTTTGATGAGGCCTGCGCGCAGCATCAACTGATGCGAAATGATTTCCGCCTCTTTCGGCGTGTCGCGAAGGACGGGCATGAAAAATCGACTGAGGCGCATGGGGTCTCTAAAACTCGTCTTTTGGGGCTTGCCTCTGGAACACAAAGGCCTGGGATTGCGAAAGCATGGACTCGGATCTCGAGCCGATCAGATAGCGATACTCTGCCGTATGGTCACGCCTTAGCACCACGACCGACCATCAATCCCTCATTTTTAACAGGGACCTGTGGCCTTCACGCGCACTTACAAGTTGGCAGATAAACGCTGCCCGGTGATAGCCATTAACCGCTTGTCAAGCAACGCCCGCAGAGCTCTCGTCCCCGCATTAAGCAGGGGCAAGCCGGGCACGGGCTGTTGTTTTTTGAATTTTTATCAGTTACTTCAATAGACTACAGCATTGCGCTATGGATAGGTACTGCGCCGATTGCACGCCAAAACATGTGCAATCTTTCGTTATAATTGGTGATGACATTCGCCTGGTGCCCCGCTATGGTCCGCCCACAATGACAGGGCAACGCTAGGCACTTCAAGCCTCGCGTCCATAAGCCCAGGTCTAGGGTGGACAGAATATGGACTGCCCGGGAGCTGCGCCGCGTTGATGGCCAGAGAGCTTGGGTGCCGAGAGCGGATTGCAGCCGGTGTTTGCGGCATGATCGATCTGCCAGGATAATTGAGCAAAAGAACGAGCGGAACAGGATTACTGTTCCGCTCGATTTTGTTTTGATCAAACGATCACTTGCGAAATATTGGGTGCTCTCACAGCACGAGCGATCCGAGCGGAATGAGGCGCGCCGCCATCGCAATCAGCACCAGTGAAAAAACGGTCGAAGCGACAATTGTCGTCAACAGCGCTACGCGCAACATCCGCGCCTCGGTTGGTGCACCTGCCGACGTGCCCTGAATGACGGCACCGTCATCGCTCTGCGTCCGCACGCCAAACGGCAAGACCGCAAACAGCATCACCCACCAGATGATGAAATAGAGTGCCAGCGCCATGACCCAACCAATCGGCGCGACATGCTTCCATTGCAGGATAACGGCAATCAGGCTCATCACTACAGCGAGTGCGGGGAGCGTTGTGCCGTATTTGAGCATCAAACCTGCTCCAACTCGACCAGCGTGCCGATGAAGTCTTTGGGATGCAGGAACAGCACCGGCTTGCCGTGTGCGCCAATCTTCGGTGTACCGTCGCCAAGCACACGCGCGCCCTGCGCCTTCAATTGATCACGTGCTTTCAAGATATCGTCAACCTCGTAGCAAATGTGATGAATGCCGCCATCAGCGTTGCGCTCAAGAAATTTCGCAATCGGCGAATTTGCCCCCAACGGCTCCAACAGTTCGATCTTGGTGTTAGGCAATTCTACAAACACCACCGTGACGCCGTGCTCCGGCTGCGGCAACGGTGCGGACACCTTCGCCCCCAGCGTCTGCTTGTAAATTGCGATGCCAGCATTCAGCGATTTCACCGCAATTGCCACGTGATTGAGACGACCGATCATACCTGCTTGTCCTTGGTAACTTGTCCAACACGCTCAAACCTAGCATCACGCGTCGACGATTGCCGTCATCACTTTGACGATAGGCCGCTTGCCCCAAGCGTTTTCGATAGCGCCGCGCACCGAGCGCCGCACCGCTTCCTCGACGCGCTCCTGATCCGCGCGCCGCTTCGGTGGCATCGATTTAAGCGTGTTATCGATTGCATCGGTCACGATGTCATACATCTCCGTGCCCTCGGCATCAGTCTCCGGAATACCGTCCAAGATTGCGTCGGGTTCGGCTGCAATGCCGCCCTTCTCATCCAACACGAGTGACACCACGCAAATGCCAACTTCTGATAGTTTGCGGCGATCCCGGACCGGGCCTGATGAACTATCGACCAATAAATCGCCGTCGCGGTACATGCGTCCAACTGGCGCTTCGTCGATGACTTTGCCCTCGCCTGGCGCCAACCGCACGATGTCGCCATTGCGCACGATCATCACCTTGGGCACGCCTGCCTTGCGCGCAAGCTCGGCATGCGCCGCCAAATGCCGCGCTTCGCCGTGCATCGGGATGGCCAACTGCGGCTTGACCCAGGCATACATTTCCTTGAGTTCGTCGCGCCGAGGATGCCCCGTCACGTGCACAAGCGCATCGGTGTCGGTGATCAATTTCACGCCACGCTCGACCAACCTGTTCTGAATGCGTCCGACCGGACGCTCGTTGCCCGGGATCGTACGCGACGAAAAGATCAACGTGTCGCCCTGGCCGAACTTGATCTGCGGATGCTCACCGGCTGCAATGCGCGCCACCGCCGCTCGGCTTTCGCCCTGGCTCCCCGTGCACAAGACCAACGCCTTGCTCGGCGACAACTGGCTGAACTGGTTCTGATCGACATACTTAAAATCTGGCGGCAAATGCCCGGTTTCCATGGCCACCGAAATCATGCGATGCATCGCACGACCGGCGACCACGAGTACACGGCCTTGCGCACGCGCTGCTTCCCAGATCGCCTGGATGCGCGCGACGTTCGACGAGAAAATTGTCACGCCTACGGCGCCGCTGCATTTGCCAATCACTTCGATCAGCGAGGCTGCTACATCTGACTCAGATGGCGACCGTCCCTCGCGCAGGGCGTTTGTGCTATCGCAAATGAGCGCTGATACGCCTTCGATTCCGAGTGCACTTATGCGCGCTGCATCGGTATCTGTGCCTGTGCCATAAGGAGTCGCGTCGATCTTCCAATCGCCGGTATGAAGCACGGTGCCGTCAGCCGTACGAATGACCAGCGCTTGCGGCTCAGGAATTGAATGCGCCATTGAGATGAATTCGAGATTGAACGGTCCAACCTCAAATTTGCCCTGCACCGGAATTTCCCGGATCGGGATGCGCACTTTGTTACCCTGCTCGGCCAGCTTTGCGCGGATTAACGCCGCCGTGAACGGCGTCGCGTAGACTGGCACCTTCAACCGCGGCCACAGCTCAATCAGCGCGCCGAAATGATCTTCATGCGCGTGGGTCAGCACGATGCCCTTGAGGTTGACGTGCTCGTCCTCAATGAACCTGAGATCAGGCAAGATTACATCCACGCCTGGCTCAAACTCGCCTTCGGGGAAGGTGATGCCGATGTCGACCATCATCCATTCACGCGCGTTTTTCGGGCCTGAACCGTAGAGATAGCAATTCATGCCGATCTCACCCAGACCACCGAGCGCACACAGCACAAGTTCAGAGCCACCGGTGCGGCTTGCGCGCGCCGTTTTTTCAGTTTCGGCCATCATCAATCCTTGCCTACGGGGGCGAGCGTCACGTCGCCAAATGTTACCGTATGCTCGTAGCCCCCATCGTCTCTTAAGATCAATGCCCCATCGTCGCCGAGGCCTGAAAAACTTCCGTGCAACGATTTTTCTCCCGCATTGACGCTCAGCCTTTGTCCCGGCCTCGTCCCCCATTGCCGCCAGAGATCCAGCGTGCTCGGAAATCCGCGCCCCAGGTCCCAACGTCGCAACTCCGCGTCCAATGCCACACTCATAAATCCGAGCATTTGTTGCGGGTTAGCTTCAATTCCGTGGTCAGCCAAATGTGTCGCGGGTCGCCCAAGATCGTCGGGGTGATGCGCCAGATTGATGCCTATACCGATGACCGCGATCGTCGCGCCGCTTGCCACGTCGCGGGTTGCTTCAGGTAGGATGCCTGTGCATTTCGCCGCACCAATGAGCACGTCATTGGGCCACTTGAGTTGTAACCCCTCAGGTGCTGTACCCCGTGCTGCGGCCCTGATTGCCTCGCAAACTGCGACACCCGCGACGAGCGATAATTGGGCTACGACTGTCGGGGGGCAGTCGAGCGTTACCAAAAAGCTCGCGTATAGGTTGCCTGCTTCCGAGGCCCAAGCTCGCCCAGCGCGCCCTTTGCCAGCCGATTGTCGCTCTGCCCGAACCCACAACGGACCGCGCTCACCGGTTTGAGTGAGCCGCATCGCCTCCGCATTGGTTGAACCAACGTCGGCCAATAGGTGTATGCGATGCGCTGAGATAGGTGCTGGAGATTGGGCCGCCGTCATCGTGCTCAGAACAGCGAGCGTGCCGCAGCAGCCGCCGTTCCCATAATCCAATCGCCAAGCGAACCGCCTTGACGAAGCGGGAACGGAAGGAAGCCGAGCAAGATGATCAAGCTCGCCGCCGCCATTACAAAGCCCTCGCGCGCGTAGACACGCTGAAAGCTGCCCTTGGCTTCGTCGAAGTACATCACCTTGATGATGCGCAAATAATAGAACGCGCCGACCACACTCGCGATCACGCCGATAATCGCCAACGGCCAAAGTTGCGCTTTCACTGCGGCGAGGAAGACATAGTATTTGCCCCAGAAGCCCGCGAGCGGTGGGATTCCCGCCAGCGAAAACATCATCAGCGCCATGGTTGCGGCCATACCCGGATTGGTCTGTGCCAAACCGGCGAGGTCGTCGATCTCCTCGACATTGCCTTTCTCGCGACGCATGGCCAGGATCACTGCGAAGGTGCCCAGCGTCATGACGAGATAGATTGCCAGATAAATCAACACGCCCTCAATGCCTTCAGGCGATGCCGCCGCAAGGCCGACCAGTACGAAGCCCATATTGCCGATTGATGAGTACGCCATCAGTCGTTTGATATTGGTCTGTCCGATAGCTGCCACCGCGCCGAGCACCATCGAAGCAATCGATAGGAATACAATGATCTGTTGCCACTGTGGCTTCATCCCACCGAGTGCGCCAATCAGCACACGGGTTAGAAGCGCAAAGGCCGCCGCTTTTGGAGCGGCTGCAAAGAACGCCGTCACCGGCGTCGGTGCACCTTGGTAGACGTCCGGTGTCCACATATGGAATGGCACCGCCGAAATCTTAAATGCGAGTCCCACCAGCAAGAATACGAGCCCGAAGATCAGGCCGATGTTGCGCCCGGCCCCCGGTTGCAGCGCCACTGTTGCGATGTCCGCAAATTTGGTCGCGCCGGTAAAGCCATAGACCATTGACGCGCCATAAAGCAGCATCCCCGACGATAAAGCTCCCAGCACGAAATACTTGAGGCCCGCCTCTGACGAGCGCACGTCGTCGCGCCGGAACGCCGCCATCACATAGAGTGACAAGCTCTGGAGTTCGAGCGCGAGGTAGAGCGAAATCAGGTCGTTGGCGGAGATCATCATCATCATGCCCGCCGTCGCCAGCAGCACGAGAATGGGATATTCGAATTTCAAATACTTACCGTCGCGCATATCGTTGAACGACAGAAGAAGTGTGCCTGCGGACGCAAGCGCCACCACCACCTTCATGAAGCGCGCGAAGCTATCGAAGCGCATGACGCCGTCAAACAGCATGTCGGTGCCCGAGGGTTGCCGCATCACCAGCACCGCTGCCGCCAGAAGAACCGCAATCGCGCCCCAACCGATCAGCTCGGCATTGCGCGCGGTCTCGCGTGTGAACACGCCAAACAGCAGCAACGCCATTGCGCCGAGGGCCAGCACAAGCTCGGGATGGATCGGGCCCAGTTGATTGACAAGGGTCATCATGGTCTCACGTCGTCTTTCAAACTCATGCACGAACACGCATCAGGGCCGGAGCCTCAACGCGCGAGGTTGGCTGTCTTAATGGCAGTCTCGTACCCGGCGACTAAGCTCTTGACCGACTTCGCAGTCACATCAAGCACCGGCGAAGGATAGACACCGAAGAAGATTGTTAGAAACACCAGTGGTGCCAGGATCAACATCTCACGCGCGTTCATATCAGTGATCGCTTTCAGCGCTGGCTTCTCAAGCACGCCAAAGATCATTCGGCGATAGAGCCACAGTGCATAGGCCGCCGACAGGATCACACCAAATGTCGCGAGGAATGCGACCCAGGTGTTGGCCTTGAACGCGCCCAACAAGGTCAGGAATTCGCCGATGAAGCCCGACGTGCCGGGCAAGCCGACATTGGCCATCGTGAAGATCATGAAGCAGGCCGCATAAATGGGCATGCGATGCACGAGCCCGCCATAGGCCGCAATTTCGCGCGTATGCATGCGATCATAAACGACGCCGACGCAGAGGAACAGCGCGGCCGAGACAATGCCGTGGCTCAGCATCTGGAACACCGCACCATCAATGCCTTGCACGTTGAACGTGAAAATCCCCATCGTCACATAGCCCATGTGCGCAATGGATGAGTACGCGATCAACTTCTTAACGTCCTCCTGTGCCAGCGCGACAAGCGAGGTGTAGATGATCGCCACCACAGACATCGTAAAAATCAGAGGTGCGAAATCGTGACTTGCAATCGGGAACATCGGTAGCGAGAACCGGAGGAAGCCATAGCCGCCCATCTTGAGCAAGATCGCCGCCAGCACGACTGAGCCCGCAGTCGGGGCTTCTACGTGCGCGTCGGGCAACCAGGTATGCACCGGCCACATCGGCATTTTGACCGCGAACGACGCGAAGAACGCCAGCCACAACCACGTCTGCATATCGGCTGGGAACTTCGTCACCATCAACGTCGGAATATCGGTCGTACCCGCGTGCCAGTACATCGCCATCATGGCGAGCAACATCAGGACCGAGCCCAATAGCGTGTAGAGGAAGAATTTAAAACTTGCATAGACGCGCCGTGCACCACCCCAGACGCCGATGATGATAAACATCGGAATGAGACCGGCTTCGAAGAACAGATAAAACAGCACTAGATCGAGTGCACAGAAAACGCCGATCATCAACGATTCGAGCACGAGAAACGCGATCATGTAGTCTTTGACGCGGGTTTCGACGCTTTCCCAGCTTGCCAGAATGCAAAACGGCATCAGGAATGTGGTCAGCAACACGAATGGCATCGAAATGCCGTCAACGCCCATCTTGTATTTGATGGGTCCGAGCCAGGCCATCGTTTCGACGAACTGAAAGCCTGTCGCGTTGCGGTCGAAATCGGTCCACAGCGGCACCGAGACGAAGAAAGTGATCAACGTGGTCCAGAGCGCAATCCAACGCGCATTGCGTGTGGCATCGCGATGCAGGAACGCGATCAAGGCCGCACCCACCAAAGGCAGGAAGGTGACGAGCGAGAGAAGAGGAAGTTTGCTCATCGGCTCATTCCGGATGTGATGATGTAGGTGAGGATTGCCGCAAGGCCGATCAGCATGCCGAAGGCATAGTGATAGACGTAGCCGGTTTGCAGCTTGACCGCGCGGCCCGTGACCCAGCCAACACTGTTCGCCGTGCCATTGATGGTGCCGTCGATGATCGCGCCATCGCCGCCCTTCCAAAGCATCCGCCCAATGGCGTTTGCTGGTCGCACGAACAGAAAGTCATAGAGCTCGTCGAAGTACCACTTGTTGAGAAAGAACAAGTAGAGCGGCTTGAATGCACGCGCAGTCGCGGCCGGCAACCACGGTGCTGCGATGTAGTAGACGTAGGCCAGCGCGAGGCCCGACGCCATGGCAACGAACGGCGCCCAGCCAACCCATCCAGGGATCTCGTGCATGGCGTGCATAACGTGATTTTTCGAGCCTTCGAAGATCGCCTTACCCCAGAACGCTTTGTAGGGATCTGCGGCACCTGCACCATGGCCGACGCCGATGAAGTATTTTGTGAACAATACGCCCGCCAGGATTGCGCCCGCCGCCAACACAAAAAGCGGGATCAGCATCACCATCGGGCTTTCGTGCGGCTCGTGGTGGCCATGATCGCCGTGGGCGTGATCATCGTGTTTGTGATCAGCGTGCGCGTCGTGGGCATGAGCCGCGTGTGCGTCGTGTCCCCAACGCGCCGTTTGATGGAAGGTCATGAAAATAAGACGCCAGGAATAGAACGACGTCATGAACGCGGCCACGACGAGCATCCAAAAGGCATAGTTTGATGGTGTGTGCGCGGCATAGGCCGCTTCGATGATCGCGTCTTTGGAATGGAACCCGGCAAACCCGAAGACGTGCGGAATGCCAACGCCGGTCAAGGCCAGCGTGCCGATCAGCATCATCCAGTAGGTAATGGGGATTTTTTTGGCGAGTCCGCCCATGTTGCGCATGTCCTGCTCGTGATGCATCGCGTGGATGACCGAGCCCGCGCCTAAGAACAGGAGAGCCTTGAAGAAGGCGTGCGTGAACAGATGGAACACGCCAGCGGTATAAGCGCCGACGCCGCAGGCGACGAACATGTAGCCGAGCTGAGAACAGGTTGAATAGGCAATCACACGCTTGATGTCGTTTTGCACGAGGCCCACGGTGGCGGCGAAGAACGCCGTCATGGCACCGACTGCGGTCACGACCTGAAGTGCTGTGGGTGCAAATTCAAACACCGGCGACAGCCGAGCTGTCATGAATACGCCCGCCGTCACCATGGTCGCGGCGTGGATCAGAGCGGATACCGGCGTCGGGCCTTCCATCGCGTCGGGCAACCAGGTGTGGAGCAGGAATTGCGCCGATTTGCCCATGGCACCCATGAACAACAGCAACGATAGCGTCGTGACGATGTCGACGTTGTAACCGAGGAAGTTGAACGACGTGTTCGCGAGGCCCGGTATCGCCTGAAAGATCGGATCTAGATTGACTGAGCCTGTCACCCAGAACAGGCCGAAGATGCCGAGCGCGAAGCCAAAGTCGCCGACGCGATTGACCACGAAGGCCTTGATCGCTGCGGCATTGGCGCTGTCCTTGTGATACCAGAACCCAATCAGCAGATACGATGCCAGCCCCACGCCTTCCCAGCCGAAAAACATCTGCACCAAGTTATCGCTCGTGACCAAGGCGAGCATGGCGAACGTGAACAACGACAAGTAGGCGAAGAAGCGCGGGCGGCTGTCATCTTCGGCCATGTAGCCAATGGAATACATATGAACGAGTGACGACACGGTGTTGACCACGACCAGCATCACAGCCGTCAGCGTGTCGATGCGCAGCATCCACGACACATCGAGATCGCCTGACGTGAACCAGCGCATGACGGGGACTTTG
>JABFRJ010000238.1 GCA_013141255.1 Hyphomicrobiaceae bacterium | reverse complement strand
CCCCACCCGTCACCGCCGCGGCCACACCCCCACACCAAACCCAAACGCCACTACAAACTTGGTCGCACGCTCGGCACGTTTCTTGGCTTCTCCGGCAGCATCGGCGTCATCGCAGCCGTCACAGCCCTCATTGCCCCCATGTTGACAACCCTGGGTTTGGTCAAAACATTGCCACCGTTCCTTCCTATGATAAGTCTGGCATTCGGCGCGTCGATTTTGATCACCAGTCTGCTCTTGGTCTTGTTGAGCCAAATAGCCCGCGCCTCATTTGACGCCGCCGACGCGGCCCGTCACGCAGCAAACGAAGACACATAATTCACAGGCGTGCACCACTCCTGCATTGCGATCCTCCGTGCTACAATGATGCGCAACAGAACGTCTCAGTTGTAACGCAAAAGGACTGCACTATTGGCCGCCGCCATCAATCTGACAGCCTATTCAGACGCCCTCGTCGTGCTTGGCACCGCTGGCGTCGTCGTCCCACTGGTCCGCACCTTGGGCGTCAGTCCCGTTCTCGCCTACCTGGCAGCCGGCATGATACTCGGCCCTTACGGCCTCGGCGCACTCGTGAGCGCCGTCCCCGCGCTCTACTGGATCACCATTACAGAAGCCAAAAACGTCGACGGCATCGCTGAACTTGGCGTCGTCTTCATGCTTTTTTTGATCGGCTTGGAATTATCGTTCGAACGTCTAAAAACCATGCGCCGCCTCGTCTTCGGGCTCGGCGTCATGCAAGTCCTTACCGCAACCACGATCATAGCCGGCATCGCCAGCACGATGAATTTCAAACCAGCCGTCGCCGTTCTCATCGGCGCCTGCCTCGCCTTGTCGTCAACGGCCATAGTCATCGACTTGCTTTCAGCCCAAGGCCGCATGGCGACGTCCACTGGCCGCACCAGCTTCTCTGTACTGCTCGCTCAAGACCTCGCTGTTGTCCCGATTTTGATGTTTATCGCAACCCTCGGTGCCGATACCGAAGGCACCTTGCTAACGATCATATCGACTGCGGTTTTTAAAGCCGCCCTCGCACTCCTCGCCATCGTCGGGCTAGGACGTCTCGCATTACGCCCATTATTCCGCTTAGTCGCAGGCACGCAGTCAACTGAACTTTTCATCGCGGCAACACTCTTCGTCATCGTCGCCACCGGCGTCGTTGCGGCTGTCGCCGGTTTATCAATGGCACTCGGCGCTTTCGTCGCAGGACTTCTGCTGGCCGAAACTGAATACCGCAAAGCCATAGAAGCTACCATTGAGCCATTCAAAGGCCTTCTGCTCGGTGTCTTCTTTTTCACCGTCGGAATGCACATCGATATGCGATTGATCCTGCGCGATCCCCTGTCGATCATTCTTGGCGTCGCGACACTCATCGCTCTCAAGACTGCCCTGCTCACTGGGCTCGCGCGCCTCTATCGACTATCCTGGCCGACAGCCATTGAAACCGGCTTACTGCTCGGTCCCAGCGGTGAATTCGCCCTCGTCGGCATCGGCCTCGCCAGCACACTCAAAATAATGACGGATGTCGACGCTGCAAAAATCACAGCCATCACGGCCCTATCGATGGCAACCATCCCGGCACTCGCCATGCTCGCACGCAACATATCGCGTCGCATCGCACCACCCAAAACACCAATAACCCTCGCGGCCAATGCTCCAGTTCCAAGCGACGGCCACACCATCATCATCGGCCACGGACGCGTTGGCCAAGTTGTGAGCGCCATGTTTGAAGGCCACAACTGCCAAAAACTGATCATCGATGGTGACCCAAAAACCGTCACTGAACAGCGCAATCAAGGCCGCACCATCCATTTCGGCAACGCCGCTGATCCAGAGTTCCTCAAGGCTTGCGGCCTCATGACAGCACGCGCCGTCGTCATCACAATTCACACACAAAAAGCCATCGACGTGATCGTCGACATTGTGCGCACCCTGCGCCCCGACATCCCCATCGTCGCCCGCGCCAAGGATAGCAACCACGCACGCCATCTCTATGCCAAAGGCGCAACCGACGCCGTGCCCGAAACCATCGAAGCTAGCTTGCAATTATCAGAGGCCGCGCTGTTAGCGATCGGCATCGCGGCAGGCCCCGTCATTGCCTCGATCCACGAGAAGCGCGACGAGTTCCGCGCAGAACTACAACAAGCCGTAGGCGACCGTGACGAACCACCCCGCGCCATTCGCGCCAAGTTATCAACCCGCCGCCCGACCTAAGACACCAGCACTGATGATACAAATCACTCGTCGCAGGTGCACGACGCTTTATGCGCGTTTAAGATCGATTGCGGCGTCGACAACACGAGATCAATAAACGGTTGATACGCACGTCGTTGCAGTGTCGCGACCTCTGCCGCCTCAATCATGCGGAAGGCCCGCTTGGCCGCGTCGATCGACTCAACACTCATGCCCTCTGGCACTTCTCCGGCAGCGACGCGATCTTGTAAACCAATCACGTTCGAGCGCATCCGGCGCACCATCGCCAATACTGAACCTTCACTCTGAAGGTCACTAAATTCCGCTTCCGTGAGCAAAGTCCGTGCCACAGCCTTCATCAAAGCATCAACCGGCGTCGACGCTGAAAGCCCCTCACTAGCTCGCCGCGAGATTGCTCCAAGTTCCTCAACGCGAAGCGCCGCTTCTGAACTCTGTGCCGCCTGCGCCCTAACAACATCTCGCAGACCGAGCGCCTCCCGCGACCGCATCAGCGCCAAATCTCGAGCTCGCACAACCAACCCGTCAATATCCTGCACCCGCTTATGCAGCGGCCCAAGCTGCACATCATAAAACTCGCTGAGTTCAGCACCACCTGAACACAAAGCTGGATGCGCCGGTTGCGAAATATAGATCTTCAAGTCCTGCGCCATACGCTGCACAAGCCAGGAATAACGCCCGTTATTGCCAACTTCGGCAATGGCACCGCGTCCCTCCACAAAATCCGTGAGCCCTTTAAGGACTCGCGCCTCATCCGCAGTCGGCGCAACGCGAAACCCAATCTCGCTCGATGGCACAACCCGTTCATCAAATTGCTGACACCGCAGTCGCCCGCCAACACGCCGCTCTTCAACACAAACGCGCTCCACCCGGGCACGCGTCAGATCAATCTTTTTGTTGCGGGTATTTTGTGGCGGTGAACCAAACAGCCAGCGCCCGGGCAACGCCGCATCCGATGTTCGCATCTGCTTGAATATCCCGCCAAGCCCGTCTGCCCGCGACGATTGCAACTGCGTCAACGCGCCATGATACGTCCGCGAGCAACGTTCGGCCGTTTCGCCTTCCGCGTGCGACG
Organism: Hyphomicrobiaceae bacterium; assembly: GCA_013141255.1. Lineage (GTDB taxonomy): Bacteria > Pseudomonadota > Alphaproteobacteria > Rhizobiales > Hyphomicrobiaceae > JABFRJ01. Next base: position 9,176 of record JABFRJ010000238.1, on the reverse strand, counting down.
GTTGCACGCCCAACATCGTCATAGCGGCGAAAAAACTTACCCTCCCCCAACGCAACACCACTCAGCCCCTTAATGATCCAGGCGCGGCTCCCCAGAGCCAACCAAAGTGCCGTTTTGGAGCAGTCGATACCAAAGCGCAAGCCTTCCTAATTCAGATCGCAACCGATCTGACGAATTGTAAAATTTTGGTCAATTGGAAGCCATAAAAAACGAACTGCCGATCCCACGCATGAGACCGGCAGCTCGCCCCGCAAAAGGGCCCTATAGCGCGTAAATTCCGCCCTCGGACGCGCCACAATGCCCCTGATGTATCAAAGCCGCGACCTGTCCGCTCAGGTTCAAACTTTGCAGGACAACAATCGCAGTAACGACGCAATTGACTGCGACGGCCAATATATCGAGCCGCCATCTTATCCATGCGGTCGTTATGGACGTTTAGACTTGCCACCGCAACCGCCCCAATGCCGATCTTCGACACTTGCAAATTTTGAATGCTGTTTGCGATGGCAAACAACATCTCCAATCAAACGACGAATTGCCAGAAAACCAAAAACCAATGCCGGAAATACAGGCTGTTCAACGCGATACTTAACGATTGCTCGCGTCTAAGAACTTCACCGCAGCGTAACGCGGCGTAACCACTCTGCCACGCACAAGCCCCCAGAGCCTGTTGAGGAGCGCATAGTGATCACGTGCAACATTCTGCAATGATAAAATGGGCCGAGGGCCCGTTCATGTGTTCAACCGCACCTCGTGCAATGGCACCACTGAACTAACAAGCGCGCTGAAGTCACCGACGGGCGCTTTACGATGAAGTAACACCACCACGGTATAACCAACCGACAAACAGCCCGCGATGCTTAGGGCATTTTAGAGCCAGCAAGGACATCCGTGCGCCACGAATCTTTCGCCAATGTCCATTTTCGCGAGTTCTCTACGCGTCCCCTTGATCTAGCAGTTGTCGTTCCAACCTTTAACGAGGCCGCAAACGTCCGACCACTGCTCGACAAGCTCGCAATAACCCTCGCCGGTCTACATTTCGAAGTCATCTTCGTTGACGACAACAGCCCCGACAATACAGCCGACCTCGTCCGCTCGATCGCACGATCCAATCCAAACGTCCGCATCGTTCACCGCATTGGCCGTCGCGGCTTATCCTCCGCCGTCATAGAGGGCATGCTTGCCACAGCAGCCCCAATTTTGGCCGTCATGGACGGAGACCTACAACACGATGAAACGATACTGCCGCGCCTCTATCACGCCGTCACGTCTGGCAACGCTGAAATTGCCGTCGGTACACGTTACACGGATGGCGGCGGCGTAGGCGACTGGGACAAAACCCGCCACCGCATCAGCCGATGGGCGACCCACCTCGCACAAAAGGTTATCGGCACCCCACTGTCCGATCCAATGAGCGGATTTTTTATTATTCGCCGTGAGACCCTTATGGCAGCAATGCCCAACATTTCCGGTGTTGGGTTCAAGATTTTGCTCGACATCGTGGCATCGCTACCAAAGGCACCAAAGATCGCCGAAATCCCCTTTCAATTTCGTGCTCGCGAAGTCGGTGAGAGTAAACTCGGCCCCCTCGTGGCCGCAGAATACCTCTCGCTGCTTGCCGAAAAAACCATTGGCAAATTTATTCCGATCCGGTTCCTAAAATTTCTCTGCGTCGGCAGCCTCGGCGTTCTCGTACACCTCAGCGTTCTTGCCGTAACTCTGTCCCTGAACATCTCGTTCTTCAATGCCCAAACAACGGCCGTTGCCATAGCAATCGCTTTCAACTTCTTCCTCAACAACATCTTCACATATAGCGACAGGATGCTGAAAGGCTGGGCCTTGATGCGTGGCCTGCTGAGCTTCTACCTGATTGCCTCAATCGGGGCAGTTGCCAATATCGGCATCGGCACCTGGGTCAACGCTCAGGATGGTCGCTGGTGGCTTGCTGGCGTCACAGGCGTCATTGTCGGCGCCGCATGGAACTTTACTGCGTCGTCATTCTTCACTTGGCGCAAGTAATGCCGGTAGATCTGGGCAGCCAACGAGATCCGAGCGGCCAACGCCGTTACGCCAATTGGCGACGTACGCCGCTGCTACTGCTTCTCGCAGCGTTGCTGCTGTTGATCGGCTACGGCGCAACTGTAGCGCCGCCAATCAATTCAGATCCTCCTCCAACCACATCAGCACCAGCGCATCAACCGGCCAACGACGATTTGCGCCTATATGCCAATATCGCCGCTCGCATGGCCAATGGCGAGAAATACTATACCGCGGCCGTCGCAGAACATCGTTTCAATACGTACCCTTTGAAGCCATTTTTCGCTGTCCGATTGCCAACATTGGCGACAGTGACCGCCTGGCTCAGTCCACCGCTCATGCGCTTCCTCGCTTTTGTGCTGTTGTGCGCAACATGCGTGGCGTGGTGGCAACGCCTCGAAGGCGCGTTTGATGATCAGGGACGGCGTTTCATCGCCGTGCTGCTTATCATAAACGGATCCGACGCGTTGCTTCGATCAAAACACCTCAATCTCCACGAAATCTGGGCGGCAGGCTTTATCGCGTTGTCAGCCGCAATCTACCGAACCACCAATCCATTCCCGGCAATTATCGCAGCAGGCGTCGCTCTGCTAATTCGCGAAACGGCGTTACCATTTCTCTGCTTGATGGCCGCCGCTGCAGTTTGGGAACGTCGATGGAAAGAATTGGCTGGGTGGACAGCCGCCGTCACACTCTTCGCGGTAGCCATGGCCCTGCATTATACTGCTATGGCCGACGTCGTCACACCAGACGATCACTCGAGCCCAGGTTGGGTTCGCACCAACGGTTTGGTGTCCTATTTGATGTTTACCCATCAAGCATCTGCCCTACGCGCACTTCCATTGGCAGCAGCGGCTGTGGTCGTTCCGCTCGCACTCCTCGGCTGGAGCTCATGGAAGAGTCGCCTAGGTACAATCATAACACTGTTCCACCTCGGCTACGCTGTACTCTTCATGATTATCGGGCGTCCGAACAATTTCTATTGGGGGTTCCTAGTCACCCCAACACTTCTTGTCGGTCTTGCATTCCTGCCCGCAACAGCAAAAGAATTCTATCATATCTTGCGCTCCAACCGACGAACGCAACAGTGACCGCAGCACATTGAGCCGACTGCAAAAAAGGCGGACCACGAGATCCGCCTTCGTTTATGCTGTAGTCATGCGATCAACGCGACCATCAGAACAACCCCTCAATCTGCCCCGCCGCGTTAAAGCGGATATGCTCGCTCGACGGCACCTTAGGCAGACCAGGCATGGTCATTATCTCACCACAGATCGCAACAATGAAGCCCGCACCAGCTGACAACCGTACCTCGCGAATAGGCACGACATGATTGACTGGCGCACCACGCATGTTCGGGTCAGTGGTGAACGAATACTGCGTCTTGGCAATACAGATCGGCAACTTACCGTACCCCATCTCTTCCCAGGTCTTGAGTTGATCACGCACGCTCTTATCCGCAATCACTTCGCTCGCACGATAGATCTTCTTCGCAATCGTCTCAACCTTCTGGAACAACCCCATGTCATCTGGATAGATCGGCGCATAATTCGCGATCCCACTATCGGCAATCTCCGCCACGCGCTTCGCCATCTCGGCAATACCTTTGGAGCCCTGCGCCCAATGCTTACACAAGAACGCTTCAGACCCCATACCCTTCACAAACTCGATGACGGCCGCAATTTCCGCGTCCGTATCTGAGATAAAATGATTGATACCGACAACTGCCGGAACACCAAACTGCTTCACGTTCTCGATGTGGCGACCGAGATTGCCAAGGCCCTTTTTAACCGCTTCGACGTTTTCTTTGCCGAGCTCTTCCTTCTTCACGCCACCATTCATTTTAAGCGCACGCACAGTCGCCACAATGACAGCCGCCGCAGGCTTCAATCCAGCCTTCCGGCACTTGATGTCGAAGAATTTCTCAGCCCCAAGATCAGCCCCGAACCCAGCTTCCGTTACCACATAGTCTGCAAGCTTGAGCGCCGTCTTCGTTGCCACGACCGAGTTACATCCATGCGCAATATTCGCGAACGGACCACCATGAATAAACGCTGGATTGTTTTCCAATGTCTGCACCAAATTCGGCTGCATTGCCTGCGCCAAAAGCACTGTCATCGCGCCGTCAGCCTTAATGTCACGGCAGAAAACGGGGCTCTTATCGCGACGATAGGCGATGATGATATCACCCAATCGCTTCTCAAGATCTTTGATGTCAGTCGCGAGACACAGGATAGCCATAACTTCAGACGCAACCGTAATGTCAAAGCCCGCCTCGCGCGGATAGCCATTTGCAACACCTCCAAGCGAGCAAACGATGTCGCGCAGCGCTCGGTCATTCATGTCCATGACTCGACGCCAGGCCACGCGGCGGGTATCAATATTCTGCGCATTGCCCCAATAGATATGATTGTCGATCATTGCGCTCAGCAGATTGTGCGCACTCGTGATGGCATGAAAATCGCCGGTAAAATGCAGGTTGATGTCTTCCATCGGCACGACTTGCGCATATCCGCCGCCCGCAGCACCGCCTTTGACGCCAAAGCACGGACCAAGCGACGGTTCGCGCAAACAGATAGCAGCCTTTTTACCGATGAAGTTCAGACCATCACCTAAACCGACCGTCGTCGTCGTCTTACCTTCACCTGCAGGAGTCGGATTGATCGCCGTCACCAGGATCAACTTGCCGTCTTTTTTGCCTTCAAGTGACTTAATGAATTCAGCCGAAATCTTCGCCTTATCGTGGCCATACGGTAGTAAGTGTTCGGTCGCAATTCCAAGCTTTGCGCCGATGTCTTGAATATTTTTCTTCTTCGCCTCGCGGGCAATTTCAATATCAGATTTGATAGCCATGGTGCGTTTCCCATTTTTTTTGAGCTGTACTGCGACCGATCCCTGTGGCCGAAGCACTGTTTTGTGGTCCTGAAAAATGCACACAAGCGAGACTCTGCCGCTTACGCCATTCCGCAATGTCCGCGTCAGTTACGCCGGTGCTTTCGGCAACGGCTTATCAAACACATCGCCAGCTTTGATGCCTGCAGCTTGTGCCCATTCGCTCGCAGCAACCTTCTTGCCCTCCGGCGCTTTGACGCGCTTCACCAGGATCGCTCCGCCGTTCGCAGCAACCGTAATGCCATCTGCGGAAATCGCTGTTATCGTGCCAGAAGCACCGCTGCCAGAAACCTTAGCCGCGTCATAGATATCAAGCTTTGTACCTTTGATGATCGCCCACGCGCCTGGCGCTGGATTAGCCGCCCGGATCGTATTGTAAACATCAGCAACAGGCTTCGAAAAATCGAGCTCTGCCACGTCCTTTTTGAACCAACTCTCATAAGAGCCATCATCAAGTTTCTGCTTGTGACGCAGCACAACTCCAGCCTTGACGAGATCCAAGCTCTCCATCATTGCCTCAACGCCCAACGGGAACAATTTCTTGAAGTACACATCGCCCAGCGTTTCGTCGGCTCCAATCTCAACTGTCTTCTGCAACAGGATTGGCCCCTCATCGAGCCCTTCATCAGGCCAGAAAATTGTCAAACCCGTTCGCGTTTTGCCCGTCGCAATTGGCCAATTGATTGACGAGGGACCACGGTGCGCTGGCAACAACGATGGATGATACTGGAATGTCCCAAACGTCGGCGCATCCAGCACAGGTTGCGGCACGAACAGCAACACATACGCCATGATGCAAACGTCAGCATTGAACGACTTCATCAGCTCAAGCGCTTCCGGCGTCTTCCAGCTCTTCAGCTGATGCAGTGGCAACCCCTTCTCAACCGCGAACGCCTTGAGCGGATCTTCCGACCGCCCTGCCTTGTCAGGCGCACAGCACACCGCGACGACATTTTCTCCGCGCGCCAGCAACTTTTCAAGCACCGCTTTCCCAAACGCTTCCTGACCATGAACAACAATACGCATCTAAGCTTCTCCCTAGTGGCTTTGAGCCCCCTCCCGCTTCGCGCTTCACTGAGCGGCGGGTATCCAAGACTCACATTCGCCCATATTCACATTTGACCCCACTCTATTTCCCCTCCCCCTTACGGGGAGGAGGCAGGGGTGGGGGGATGCCACAGCAAAAATTATTCAGCCGCAGTCGCCTTTTTCACCACCGCCGTCGCGCCTGACGCGGCAAGACCAGCGATCTCATCAGCCGAATAGCCAAGCTGGCTCAGCACTTCGTCCGTATGTTCCCCGAGCAAAGGTGACCGTTCAATCTTCGACGGGCTGGCACTCATTTTGATCGGATTACCTACAGATAGATACTTGCCGCGTTTCGGATGATTGACCTCGACCACAGTCCCTGTCGCACGCAACGACTGGTCTTCAGCAATTTCCTTCATCGACAAAATCGGTCCGCAAGGGATGTCGAACTCATTGAGAATGTCCATCGCTTCGAACTTGGTTTTGGTCATGCACCACTGCTCGCAACGCGCAAAAATCTCGTTCAAACGTGGCAGCCGCGCCTTGGGCGTCGCATAGTTCGCATCGGTCTTCCACGACGGTTCACCGATCACATCACAGATCTTCTCCCAAACCGGCGCCTGCGTAATAAAATAGATGTAAGCATTGGGATCGTTCTCCCAACCCTTGCACTTCAGAATGCGGCCTGGCTGTCCACCACCGGAGTCATTCCCCGCCCGTGGCGTCGCATCGCCGAAAGGAATCCCTTCGCCGAATTGGCTGTATTCAGTGAGTGGGCCGTGCGCCAAGCGCTGCTGATCGCGCAGCTTCACACGCGCCAAATTGAGTACGCCATCTTGCATGGCGCATGTCACGCGCTGACCTTTGCCGGAATGCGTGCGCTGATAGAGCGCCGTCACAATACCAAGCGCCAGATGCAATCCTGTCCCCGAGTCACCGATTTGCGCGCCCGTCACAAGCGGCGGACCATCGCGGAAGCCGGTGGTAGAAGCAGAGCCACCAGTACACTGCGCCACATTCTCGTAAACCTTGCACTCTTCATACGGTCCAGGGCCAAAACCTTTAACCGAGGCATAGATGATACGAGGATTAAGCTCTTGGATACGCTCCCATGTGAGCCCCATGCGATCCATGGCACCAGGCGCGAAGTTCTCGACAATCACGTCGCACGTCTTGATCAGTCGCTCGAGAATTTCGAGCCCCTTCTTGTTCTTTGAGTCGATCGTGATTGAACGCTTGTTGTGGTTCAACATCGTGAAATAGAGACTGTCGGCTCCCTTCACGTCCATCAACTGCCCGCGCGTGATATCCCCAACACCAGGCCGCTCAACCTTGATGCAGTCGGCACCAAACCAAGCAAGCAACTGGGTACACGTCGGACCAGATTGCACGTGCGTGAAATCGAGAATTTTGACGCCTTTGAGAGCTTCTGACATTGCTATTTCCTTAGAATTTTCAGCACGTTTATGTGAATGCGTCAGGCCTTCTTGACCACGCTCTGCGGATTGAGATTGCCGATGCGGCCACTTTCCGTGCCCGCCTTCTCGTCAATGATCGCATTGATCAGCGTCGGTTGACGGCTAGCAAACGCAGCTTTAACGGCGCGTGTCAGCTCGTCCGGCGACGTGACTCGAACGCCAACACCACCAAAGGCCGTTGCCATCATGTCGTAATGAGAGTCTTTAACGAAAGTTGTCCACGCCGGATCAGTGCCACCCGGATTCGTATCCGTACCGCGATAAATACCGTTGTTGTTGAACACAACAATACAGACCGGAAGTTTGTACCGGCATACGGTTTCAATCTCCATGCCGGAGAAGCCGAAAGCGCTATCCCCACACACGGTCAATACTTGCTGACCAGTCTCGACCGCAGCAGCGACCGAATAGCCCATCCCGATACCCATGATCCCCCAAGTACCGACATCAATGCGCTTTCGCGGTTGATAGATGTCGATGATCGAACGGGCAAAATCGAGCGTGTTGGCCCCCTCATTGACCAGGATCGTCTCGGGCTTGTCCTTGATGATCTCTTTGAGCGCGCCCAGTGCACCGTGATAGTCCATCGGGTTGTTATTGTTCTTGAGCCGCGGCGCCATCTTGGCCACGTTATCGTCAACCTTTGACTTCACGCCCTGCGCCCACGCCGTTGGCTTTGGCCAATCAGACCCTATACGCGACAACATCTGCGCAACAACCGAACCAATGTCGCCAACGACAGGCGCAGCAATCTCGATATTGCTGTCCATTTCCCGTGGCTCGATATCAACTTGGATAAATTTCTGAGTGCCTGCCGCGCCCCAAGTCTTGCCCTTCCCGTGAGACAACAACCAGTTGAGCCGCGCACCAATCAGCATAACCACATCGGCATCCTTGAGCACCAGCGACCGAGCCGCGCCCGCAGACAGCGGATGATTGTCGGGCAACAAGCCTTTCGCCATGCTCATCGGCAGATAAGGAATGCCAGATTTTTCCACCAACGCTCTGATATCTGCATCAGCCTGGGCATAGGCAGCACCTTTGCCGAGAATGATCAACGGCTTCTTCGCACCCTTGAGCAACGCCATCGCGCGATCGATAGACTCTGGCGCAGGTAATTGCTTCGGCGCCGGATCAAGAACTTTGACCAAAGAAGCTTTACCCTTGGCCTCATCCATCACCTGTGAAAACAACTTCGCCGGCAAATCAAGATACACCCCACCCGGACGTCCCGACGACGCCGCACGAATGGCGCGAGCGATAGCAATGCCAATATCCTGCGCGTGCAACACGCGAAACGCAGCCTTGCACACAGACTTGGCCACCGCCAATTGATCCATTTCCTCATAGTCGCCCTGCTGCAGATCAACAACCTCGCGCTCAGACGACCCCGAAATCAGGATCATCGGAAAGCAGTTGGTCGTCGCATGAGCAAGCGCCGTCAAACCATTGAGAAAGCCTGGCGCAGAAACCGTCAAACAAACGCCCGGTTTTTGTGTCAAAAAGCCCGCGATTGATGCGGCATAACCAGCGTGTTGCTCGTGCCGAAACGCCAACACGCGCATACCCGCAGCCTGCATATATCGACCCAGGTCTGTAATCGGAATCCCCGGAACACCGTAAATCGTGTTGATGCCATTCAGCTTCAACGCATCAATAACAAGGTGGAACCCATCGGTGAGATTCTGCGATTGCGCTTCAGATGACATGCGTTAAGTCTCCCATTGCTCCATCCGGAGC
>JABFRJ010000390.1 GCA_013141255.1 Hyphomicrobiaceae bacterium | reverse complement strand
AAGGCGGGGAAGCCGCAGGCGCCGCCTATGGAGACTGCTGCTGGTACGCCCGGATTTGGCGAGGCGCCGCAGTCGTCGTTCACGGCCAATGGTCCGTTGTTCGATGGTCCGAAGCTATCGGAAAAGATGCTGCCCGCGTTGCGTGGCGTTGGTGCGCCAGTGCCGGGATTTGGTGGCGCTGGTTTGACCGCCACACTCGACGCTATGCTTGTGCGTCCCGAAGAGCGCAGCGCCGCCGCACGTGATGTTTTAGCGCGGCAACCCATGTTGGCGTCGCATCCTCTCGTCGCCGGAACGCTGCCGGAGTTTGTACCGCACCGGCCCGAACGTCCTGAGAAGAGTGAGGGCGGTGTGCCGTTCCGATTGGTGTCGGAGTTTGAGCCTAAGGGCGACCAGCCGCAAGCGATCAAAGAACTGGTGTCGGGCGTGAGGCGGTCTGACCAGAATCAGGTGCTGCTCGGTGTTACCGGTTCGGGCAAGACGTTTACGATGGCGCATGTGATCCAGCAGACGCAGCGTCCGGCGTTGATCCTGGCGCACAACAAGACCTTGGCGGCGCAGCTCTACAGCGAGTTCAAGCACTTTTTCCCCGATAACGCGGTCGAATATTTTGTGTCGTACTACGACTACTACCAACCCGAGGCGTATGTGCCGCGTACGGACACGTACATCGAAAAGGAAGCGACGGTTAACGAGCAGATCGACCGCATGCGCCACTCGGCCACGCGCGCGCTGTTGGAGCGCGACGATGTGATCATCGTGGCGTCGGTGTCGTGCATCTACGGTATCGGGTCGGTCGAGACTTATACGGCCATGACGTTCCAGGTGAAGGTCGGCGACCGGCTGTCGCACAAGCAATTGCTCGCCGATCTGGTGGCGCTGCATTACCGCCGCAATGATGGCAACTTCCATCGCGGCACCTTCCGCGTTCGTGGCGATACCATCGAATTATTCCCGGCGCATTTGGAGGATCGGGCGTGGCGCTTCTCAATGTTCGGCGATGACCTTGAAGCGATCATTGAATTTGATCCACTGACGGGCCAAAAGACCGACGAGTTGGAGTTGGTGAAGGTCTATGCCAATTCGCACTACGTAACGCCGAAGCCGACTTTGCAGCAGGCGATCAAGGCCATCAAGATTGAATTGCGCCAACGGCTGGACGAATTGATTGGCGCGGGTAAATTGCTCGAAGCGCAGCGGCTTGAGCAACGCACTCTGTTTGATATGGAGATGATGGAAGCCACAGGAGCGTGTGCGGGGATTGAGAACTATTCGCGGTATCTGACCGGGCGACGTCCGGGCGATCCACCGCCGACGCTGTTTGAGTATCTTCCAGATAACGCGCTGGTGTTTGCCGATGAGAGCCACGTCACGGTGCCGCAAATTGGCGGCATGTTCCGGGGTGACTACCGGCGCAAGGCGACGTTGGCTGAATACGGTTTCCGCTTGCCCTCGTGCATGGACAATCGTCCGATGAGGTTTGAGGAATGGGACGCCATGCGGCCGCAGACGATGTTTGTTTCGGCAACTCCGGGGCCGTGGGAGCTTGAGCAGTCGGGCGGTACGTTTGCCGAGCAGGTGATCCGACCGACGGGCTTGATCGATCCGCCGTGTGAAATCCGAACGGCGAAGACACAGGTCGATGACCTGCTCGATGAAATTCGCAAGGTGAGTGCCCAGGGATATCGGACGCTCGTCACGGTGTTGACCAAGCGCATGGCGGAGGATCTGACCGAGTATCTGCACGAGAGCGGCGTGCGGGTACGCTACATGCATTCGGACGTAGAGACGTTGGAGCGCATCGAAATCCTGCGTGATCTGCGGCTCGGTGCTTTCGATGTGCTAATTGGTATTAACTTGTTGCGTGAAGGGTTGGATATTCCGGAGTGCGCGCTGGTTGCCATTCTGGACGCTGACAAGGAAGGTTTTCTGCGGTCGGAGACGTCGCTGGTGCAAACCATCGGTCGTGCCGCGCGTAACGTCGAGGGGCGTGTGATCCTCTATGCCGACAAGATGACGGGCTCGATGGAACGCGCGCTGGCCGAGACCAACCGTCGTCGTGAGAAGCAGATGGCGTGGAATACGGCGCACGGCATCACGCCCGCGAGTATCAAGAAATCGATCTCCGACATTTTGCATAGTGTGTACGAGCAAGATCACGTCACCGTGGACACAGGGCTCATCGATGATGGCAAGGGCGGCGCGGTTGGTCATAATCTGGCGGCTGTCATTGCCGACATGGAAAAACGCATGAAGGATGCGGCGGCGGATCTTGAATTCGAGACGGCAGCGCGATTGCGCGACGAGGTTAAGCGGTTGCGTGCGACGGAGTTGGCAATCGCTGATGATCCGATGGCGCGACAATCAGACGTGGAGGATCGCACGGGTGGGTATCGGGGCGAGAAGAAGTACGGTGCGGCGGGTAATGAGCCGCCGACTTCGCGCATCGCCAAAGAGTATCAACCTGTGCAGCCGACGCATGCGCAGAGCACCAGCCGTATCCGTAAGCCGACGCTTGATGAGATGACGGTCGGGCGCACGGAGGTTCCGCTCGGCAAGCCTGTGCCGAAAGATAAGCCGGATCTGATGAAGCCGCGAGTTCCTGTTCGTACCGTCGAGGTTGAAAGTGCCGACGAGAAGAACCGTCGCCGGGGCAGGGCTAAGAAGACCGGGCGGCCGGGGGAGTAGATTTGCCTTGTGCTGAGGGCTTGTTGATCGTTCATAGTGTGGGCATTGCACTGGTGTGTTCGGTCTGATTGTATTGTTGTATGCTGATTTTTTATTCGAGTTTTTTGAGTATTGGGTGCGGCCTTGAAAGAAGATGCTGAAACTATCGTTGAGGCGTTTCACGCGGCGTGGATCATTGGCGATGTAGAAACTGCGATGGCTTATTGTCACGCGGACATTCGTGTGTCGCTGCACTATCGCGATCATGCGTTACCTTTTGCGGGCGAAACGGTTGGTTGGGAGCCTGCACGGCGGCGATTGTATCAGACCGCGCAAGCCTGGGAATTTCTCGATATGCGTCAGATCCTGACGAGCGTGACGCCGACGGTTGTCCGGTCGCTGGTGCCCTTCGTGATGCGGCACAAAGCTACGCGTGCCGTTTTCGAGGGCACCTTTCGCCACGTTTGGACGTTGCAGGACTGCAAAGTCATCGGCTTCGATGGCTATGTCGATATTGCCCTATTGAAATCTTTTTTGCGCATGATCGGATTGCCTGCCGCCAAGGCCGACGCGTAACGCGTAGGCCCGTCGTTGCGCTACGCTCAGGCTTGCACGAATGAGCCGTGCGTTAACTGCTCCGTTAGTTCGTCAGGAGTGTTGCCGTTTGTGATGATTTTGGTGCGCGTGGCGTGCTATCGTTTTCGCGACAAAGGCCGGAGGCGGAATGAAATCCGATGCAGAGACGCTGGTGGATGCGTTTTATGCCGCATGGCGAGCGCGCGATATCGAAACATCGATGTATTATTTTGCTGATGACGTTCACATCGTCTTTCATTTTGGCAACTCGGTGATTTTTAGCGGCGAGAGTCGGGGCAAAGCTGCTGCCCGGGAGAAGTTGGAGAAATCCGGTGATGGGTGGCAGTTTGTCGAATTGAAGCAAACGTACAATCACGTCGAGCCTAACCTCGTACGGTGTCGTTGCCCGTTTGTGATCCGTCATGTGCGGTCGGGGGCCACATTGGAGGGGACGTTGAGGCATATCTTCAGCCTTCGCGATGGCCAGATTGCCAAGTTCGAGGCCTTCATCGACGTGGCTATGCTGAAGACGTTTATGCGGTTAATTGGGTTGCGTCGCGCTGCGTAAGTTGCGGTTCTTTGGTGCTCTGCGAGCGGTGTAGGGCATTGCCGGAGCGGTGAATTTTTGCTAAAAAATCGTTCAAAGTTTTGTGTCGTGGCGCTCATTTTGGCGTTCGAAATTTTTATATTGACGGGGAACTTCCGTGGCAGAGGGTTCGATCAGTGTGATTGATCGTTTTTATGAGGTCTGGTTTGCGCGCGATGTTGCCGCGATCCTAGACCTGATGTCGCCTGTCGTGCGCATGACACAGCACTTTGAAGACCCTGCCGTACCATTTGCTGGCACTGGCGTCGGCAAGGCGGCTTTGGAGGCTCGGCTTGACGGTATCTTTTCCGCTTGGCGCTTCCTCCACATCGAGCCGCGGCATTTCCAGAGCGATGGCGTCAATATCCGTACGAACTGCACTTTTGAGGTGCAGCATATTGCTACAGGGGAAGTGTTTGATGGCACTTTGCGGCACTTTTGGGTGGTTCGTGATGGCCTGATCACTCAACTCGATGAACATTTGGACGTGGCGCGTTTCAAAGCCTTCCTGCGCCTGCTAGGCTTGCCCTCCGATGCAACTTAGGAGCGGTTGGCATGATGCGGGTTGTGACGGTGTGCGTGACTTGCATCCTTGTATGGGGTGCCGGGGCTGGCGTCGCGGTGGCTGAGGTTCGCTTTGGCAATAACGTACGGATCGGTGGACATGATGCCTCCAATCAGACGTTTAATGCAAAGCGCAGGGGCGAGTATTACATCTACAACACGACGCCTCCACGGTCGGGTTGTGTTTGGCGCGGGAATGTCGACGGGTCCAAAACGAAGATATGTCATTTGCAGCGCAAGGTGAACTGATTGGTCTCCGTCAGCGCGTTGGTAGAGTTGTTGCGCTGCCAAGATTTGCGATCCCGATGCACGGCGTCCGCTCTGTGTCGGTTCTGGCCTTGTCGCGGCCATAGCTTTGCGGCAGTAATCGGAGCTGAGAAACCTGTGGGGACTGATCATGCGGCTGCGCGCAGTTGTAACTTTGATTGTTGGGTGTCTGCAGCCATTGACTGCCGAGGCGCAGACTGTGGCGCAGGTTACGGTGGCGCCTAGTGGAGCGGCTAAGTCGGCATTGACCGCGAAAAAGGCGGTGCCCGTCGGGCTTCCGACACCGCCTGCTCCGACGGGAACTACTGGTGCAAAGGTTGCGACGCCTGCGGCCGTTTCGGGTGCTGCTCCTGGAGCCGCGTTGTTAGCTGCGGGGGCTAAAAAGCCGGTTGCACGAGAGTGCACGCGATTGCCGCTGTCTGACATTCAGTTTGGTCGGGAGTACACGATTAAAATCGCGCGCGAGAAGCTTGAGGATTACGCCAAGAAGGTCGCCAAGGATAAAGGCTGGAAGAATGGCTACACGCGCTCTGCTGAGGCGGCGACGTGCGAAGACTACTTGTGGCTGCCGGTTGGTGGGCAGGAGTACAAGTGCTTGGTGACTGCGACATTTTGCAGGAAATGATGGCCGCCAGCCGTAAGGGGTGTCTGACGAGATGGTCTCGTTGAATAGACGCGCATTGAATTTTCGCAGTGATTTCTAAGCTTGTGTGTGACTTCGCCGCGCCTCTGCTCGCATTCGAATCATCTATAAGGCCCGCATCACCTGCGGGTTTTTAGTGCGCGTTCCCGGACAGGAGTCGTGATCTTTTGCCGGAGTATTCCATGCGCAAATGTCTAATCGGTGCCGCTGTGGCGCTGTTGATTGGCGCCGCACCTGCCGTTGCGCAGGATGTCGGCGTGGCGAGCTGCGATAGCTTCCTCAAGACCTACAGCACTTGTGTCAGTGCCAAAGTTGCGGAAGCTCAGCGTCCGCAAATGACTGCAACATACGATGCTTTGAAGAAAAACTTCGTCGACGTTGCGAAGACTGCTGAGGGCAAAGCTCAACTTGACGGCGTTTGTAAGCAAACCGCTGCCAAGATGAAAGAGCAATTGGCTGGATTGAATTGCGCTTGGTGATCGTATTCGATTATTGACGCTGACATGTTCCGAGCAATCGGGATAAATGACGAGAAGCCCGGATGCGCGTATCCGGGTTTTTTCGTTTATGCTGACGTGAGTCCTTCAGGCGTCCATTTGGCGGACCTCGCCTGAGAGCCAACATCCGACTCCGGCTTCACTCTTCTCGGCGAGCGTTACGGCGATGCGTGAGGGGCAACCCATGGCCTCGCCTTGGCGAACGCGAATGGTTTTGCGCGTGCCAATGAGGCCGTAGTGTTGGAGACCAAACAACAGCGCCGAGGCAGCTACGCCGGTGGCAGCGTCTTCGTCGAGGCCGAGGCCGCTTGGGAATTGGCGGGCGTGGTAGGTCCGCTCATCGTCCCAATCGCAGGCGAAGGGATATAGCCCGGTTGAGCCGATTGAGTTGCAGACTTTTTCGACAGCGGCGAAATTTGGGGCAAGATCTTGCACGGCTTTCGGGCCGTTCAGGGGGATCAATGTTTTCATGCGCGAGGTCGCGGCATTGACGATTGGCAGATCGAGCATGTCGCGCTCGGAGATCTTTAGCGCGTCAAGTATCGCGGCACGGTGCACAGGGGCGACAGCTGTGACGTGTCCTTGGGGTTGCGATATTGCCACCGAACCGGTGTCGGAGACGCGGCAAAGGACGATGCCGCTCTTGGTCTCGATGCGATGGGTTCCTGGTTTGAGGAGGCCCTTCTTGGCAAGGAGCCAAGTCGTGCCGAGCGTGGCGTGGCCGCACATGTCCATTTCTGCGCGCGGTACGAAGAAGCGATAGCGCACGTCGGCTTTTTTTGGATCGGTGGGTTTCAGGACAAAGCCGGCTTCATGGCCGTAGCGTGCTGCGATCATTTGCATTTCGGCGTCTGGCATGGCGTCTGCGTCAAGAACAATGGGGGCCGGATTGCCGCCACCGGGGCCGCCGACAAACACGCGAACTTGTTCAATTCCGCGCGGTGCAGACTGAGCCGCAGAATGGGCCATAGCAGAGTCCTTTATGGGGTGTGCTTGCGGGGGTTGCTTGTGTTGCTGTCAATCTTGCGATTATGTGACGACGGTGGTTGAGCAATTGCAAGGAAAATCCATCGTGACTTTGGATGTAGCTGCCGACGGGATATTGCATTTCGAGGACATTCAACTCGGCATGTCGGAACGGATGGGCGCACGGGTGGTGACACGTGCTGAAATTATCGCATTCGCGCTGCAATTTGATCCACAACCGATTCATTTAGATGAAACTGCGGCGAAAGCGTCGCTGGTGGGAGGTCTTTGTGCCAGTGGGTTTCATACCTGCGCATTATTGATGCGGCTGTTGTGTGATCACGTTTTGCTCAAATCGTCGTCACTCGGTTCGCCGGGCATTGATGAAGTGAAATGGCTGCGGCCTTTGCGTCCTGGCGATACGCTGTCGATGCAGATCGAGACGCTTGAAAAGCGTGTGCTCGGATCGCGTCCGGATGTAGGGATCGCCAAAATTGTGTTTTCGCTCATCAATCAGAACAATGAGCAGGTTTTGACGATGCTGACAAACCAGTTGATGCGCTTGCGGCATCCGGCGGCTCACGCGGTGCCGGTGACTTCTGAGCGCGCCGCGAAAAATTCTCCAACTCCGAGTGTGTTCGACGAGGGGGAGGCGTTTTTGTCATCGGCTGACGGCAATCATTTTGAGGACATCGTGGTTGGTGACGTGCGCGACATTGGCAGTCACACGTTTGATCGTGATGGTATTATTGCCTTTGCGCGCGCTTTTGATCCGCAGCCGTTTCACCTTAATGAAGAAGCGGGGAGGCGTTCACTGTTTGGTGGATTGTCGGCCAGTGGTTGGCATACGGCTGGGATTTTTATTCGCAAAGTCGTCGATCATAGGCAAGCGTTTCAACGTGATCTCATCGCGCGTGGGAAGACATTGGCCGATTGGGGGCCGTCGCCTGGATTTAAGATGTTGCAATGGCCAAAGCCGGTGCTTGTCGGTGACACCATTTCATTTCGACAAAAAATCATCGACAAGGTTGACCTCAAATCTCGGCCAGAGCGGGGGCTGGTGCTTAGTCAAGCCGAGGGACGCAATCAACGGGGCGAGACGGTGTATCGTTTCAGTGGCATGATGTTTGTTTCGCGGCGGCAGGCTCGAGTTTAGTCGGTCGCGCGTGGCGAAGTGTGGTTCTGTCGTCTTGATCGAGGTTGCAGTGGCGCGTTGTATTTGTTGTACGCAGCAATGCGTGGTCGCAATGGGGCTGACCTTAAACGTGAGGTGACGCGATGATCGGGCGCTTTGTGTTGACGTTTTTGCAGGTTGGACTCGGGTGGGTGTTTGCGCCCGAGTTGCGCGCCATGGTGCCGCTGCCGAAGGGGCAGATTGATCTGTTTGTTCTGGCCTTGATTTTCGCTGGCATGTTCTGGGTGATTGGGATCGTTGTGTCGTTGATTTTTCGCAGCGTCTCGCGTCCGTCGTTGGGGACGTTTTCGGCGTCAATTGTCATGGGGCTTGCCGGGGCGGCGTTAGGGTGGATCCAGCCTGTCACCGGTGCTGTCAACGGCACTATGCAAATGACGGTGCCACTTGGTGTTTACCCCATGGCAGGGGCACTTATCGGGTATATGGCGCGTCGCTGACATTATCCTCCAGGACGCGCCGCAAGGCCATCATACTAAACCGAGCACGATGGCGCCGATCAGCAGGAATGACGACGCAGCAGCGATTGCCTGCAAACTCAATTTGATATCCATGCGAGCCTCCGGTTGGCCCCCCTTCGAGCGATCAGCGTTAACGATGCTGACCGTCGGCGAAGCTAGCGGCGCATTCTCCCAAACGCAAGAAAATGTGTTGTTGCAATGCGGTAAGTTCTGTAGTTCCAGTCGTTATTGGGCTGTTTTGGCGTTCAACTGATCTCATAAAAAGTCAGTTCGACGCTCGCGGGCAGACGCCTGCCGGCCGAAATGAAGAGGCGGCGGGTGAGCCATTGATAGCGAGGTGCGGCCGTTTCAAAGCGCGGCGCGGCGCGGAAATAGATTTGGCTGTGGTCGACCAGCTCGCCGCGTGCTTGGGCTGCCAGAAGATCAGCCGGGCCGTCGCGGAGGCCACGGTTTTCGACATAGATCAGGGCGCCGTCGTTGCTTTCGATGACGTAACGGGCTTCTAGTTCAAGCACGCCGTCGCGGCGGATGATCTGGTAGTCGTTGGCGCCGGGGAGCACGCGTCCGGATAGGCGGTCGCCTTCGAATGTGCCGCCCAGGATGGGGATTACCCGGCGGCGCCCATGGGGGCCTTCGCCAAGATCGATCGGCGTTGCGACTTGGGCAGTCAACGTGCCGAGCGGTATGAGTACGGGCGGCTGTGTTTGGGGCATTTGGGCCTGTGTCTTTACGTTGGGTCGCGAGCGGGTATCATAGCGGATTGATTTGGGGGGCCAACTCTTGGCGTTGAAGCCCCGTGTGACAAAGGGGCGAGTGGGTATGATTAAATTAGAACTCTGGCAGAGCATACTGTTGTGGGTGGGGATTGCCGGGGTCTATCTGGGATGGCGGTATTTTTTCAAGAAGAGTGGCCCGAAACGCAAATGAGCCCCGCGCCGCTGTTGGCCTAATCGACTTGCCCGGTTCGGCTTGGCGCGATATGGCCGAGAACAGACTGCTATCACAGCACTGTCACTCCACCGTCACTCCATCGACTGGGCGCCATCGCGCGCTCTGCAAAGAGGTTTTATCGATGTCTGCCCATCCCCCTGCCACGCCTGAACCATTGGCCGCAAACGTGATTGCGACGTTGAAGACCATCACCACGGCAACGATAACGACGATCTTGCTCAAGAAGGGCTTGCGCAATGTTTGGATGCGGGGCACGCGGCCGTTGCGTCCGGGACAGGAGCGGTTGGTGGGGCGCGCATTTACGTTACGCTTTGTGCCCGCGCGCGAAGACTTAGCAACGCCTGAAAGTTGGTCGTCACCGATCTCGACGCGGGCGGCGATTGAAGCCATGCCAGCCGGGGTCATTGCTGTCGTTGATGCGATGGGTGTGACGGACGCCGGGATTTTTGGTGATATTTTGTGCGCACGGATGAAAAAGCGCGGCGTGGCTGGTCTTGTGTCGGATGGCGTGGTGCGCGATTTGGCAGGCGTGTTGTCAACCAACTTACCAGTGTGGTGTCAGGGGCAGGCAGCTCCAGCGTCGGTCGCTGGCTTGACGTTTGTTGCGTGGCAACAGCCAATTGCGTGTGGTGGGGTAGCGGTGTTTCCGAACGATGTGGTGGTGGTTGATGATGATGGCGCGGTTTTGATTCCGGCTGCTTATCTTGATCATGTGCTTGAGGCAGCGCCCGCACAAGAGCAGCTTGAAGGCTGGATCATGAAGGAAGTTGAAAAGGGCGTTCCGCTGCCGGGGCTCTATCCGATGAATGCGGAGACTAAGGCGCGCTACGAGAAAGAGACCAAGAAAGGTTGAGCGCGAAGTCGCCCTGACCAGAAGCCATGCGGACCGATCTGTTCGATTTTGAATTACCAGAAAGCGCCATCGCGTTGACGCCTGCGAGGCCGCGCGATGCGGCCCGGATGCTGGTCGTCAATGCGCCGGACGCTGGGCTTTTGCACGATGCGCGTGTGCGTGATCTGCCAGGCTTTTTGCGGTCGGGCGATGTGCTTGTCGTCAACGATACGCGCGTTATTCCGGCGGCTTTGGAAGGTGTGCGGCGGCGTGGTGATGGGCCGTCGGCGCGGGTGGCCTTTAACCTAATCAAGCGGGTGGGTGATGATCGTTGGCGAGCCTTCGCGCGGCCAGCGAAGCGGCTAATCGAAGGTGATCGAGTTGAATTTGGTCACGAGGGCTCTATGTGTCTTGCAGGGCGGCTCGGCGCACGGGTCGTGGCAAAACTTGACGCAGGAGAAGTTGAACTCGCATTTGATTTCAGTGGCGCGATGCTTGATGAAGCGATTGGAGCGGTTGGCGAAATGCCATTGCCACCGTACATCGCGCTTAAGCGTGCGGCGACGGCTGAAGATAAGCTCAGTTATCAAACGCTTTTCGCCGCGCGTGATGGAGCGGTTGCGGCGCCGACTGCGGGGCTGCATTTCACTGATGCGTTGCTGACGGAGTTGTCTGCGATTGGTGTCACACGCTCGACGGTGACGTTGCATGTGGGCGCGGGCACTTTCCTGCCTGTTAAAGTGGACGACACAGACGCGCATGTGATGCATTCGGAGTGGGGCGAGGTCAGTGCGGCCACCGCTGACGTGCTCAATGCGGCGCGCGCTCGTGGGAGGCGGATTGTTGCTGTCGGCACAACGGCGTTGCGGATCTTGGAAAGTGCTGCGGGCGACGATGGGCGCATCCGAGCGTTTAGTGGTGAGACCTCGATTTTCATTACGCCGGGCTATCGATTTCGGGCGGTTGATCTCGTAATGACCAATTTTCATTTGCCGAAATCGACGCTTTTTATGCTGGTTTCGGCCTTTGCGGGGCTCGACCCCATGCGGGCCGCCTACGCTCATGCGATTGCATCGGGGTATCGGTTCTATTCCTACGGCGACGCGTCCTTGTTGTTTCCGGCACCGCCTGAAAATCGCTGACGCCCGCTTGGCAAGGTGTCGCGATCCGGTCATGCTCGGGGTGCTAAAGACCGAAGCAAGGTCAGATTTGGGGAGCGCGCGGTATGCTGGGGCGAACGAGTTTTGTGTCGGGTCTTGATCGTGCGATCGGCTGGGGATGTGCAGGCCTCTCGTTTGGGGTTGCATTTGCTGTGTTCGCGAGCTTTGCGGCTCGGGCGCAAGTGCCCGATCTCTCGAAGATCGATCATGTCGTTGTGCTTTATGCCGAGAACCGCAGCTTCGATCATTTGTACGGTTTATTTCCTGGTGCGAATGGCATCGCCAATGCGACCAAGGAACAGATCACGCAACTTGATCACGACGGTACACCGCTCAAGGGGTTGCTGGCTTTTGATAGTCACGGGAAGGTGTTTGCGACTGGTGGGCCGTTGCCCAATCAGCCGTTTCAACTTGATGCCGCGCCGGTCAATCTTGATGCGAAGACTGTGCTGCTCAGTCCGATCCATGCCTACTTTCACAACATTGAGCAGATTAACGGCGGCAAGAATAATATGTACGCTGCCATGTCGAATGTTGGCGGTTATGCCATGGGGTATTTCGACGGCTCAAAAATGAAGCTGTGGTCGTGGGCCAAGGACTATACGCTCGCAGACAACTTTTTTATGGGCGCCTTTGGTGGGTCATATCTCAACCATCAATACCTCGTTTGTGCGTGCACGCCGGAATATAAAGACGCGCCACCAGCCATGCGGGCGCGGCTTGATGCCAACGGTAAACTGGAGAAAAAGCCAGAGTCTCCGTCGGCGAACGTCGGACCGGTTCAGACCTATACGGCTGGGCTTGGTGGGCAAGTGACGCCAGACGGGTATTCGGTCAACACGACGCAGCCTCCCTATCAACCGAGCGGCATTGCGCCGGCAAGTGCTGACGCGCTTGATTTTGCGAATCCTGTCGGGACGGAACGGATTGGCCGGCCGTTGCCGCCGCAGACGACAAAAACTATTGGTGACACGCTCTCTGCCAAGGGCGTTTCGTGGGCGTGGTATGCGGGGGCTTGGAATGCGGCTCTGGCGGACGGGCGGCGTCCGGCGGATCAAAAGCGTGGTGTGATTTATACCCGCGCCGACGGCGCGTTGAATTTTCAGCCGCATCAT
>JABFRJ010000112.1 GCA_013141255.1 Hyphomicrobiaceae bacterium | reverse complement strand
ATTGAGAGTTGGCCCGTGCCGCCGACTTTCTTACCGCCGAGGTCAACGCGACCACCGGCTGACTTGCCAGCGTTGATGGCGCTGGCCGACCCGCTGAATGAGCGAGCGCGGCGACTTTGCAATTGAATGCCACTATCCCGGAGATATTTAGCAAACCGATCAGTGACGACCTGCCCCTTAACAACAACGAGAGCAGTGCCCCGCGATGCGTGGGACCGAGCAGCCTTCAATTCGAGAACGCGCTCTTTCAATCGGACTGCCATTCCAAGCATAAACGACTTGCGAAGTTGCGCGATTGTGTGGCCGTGCTCAGATCGACCCTCGCCCTTACGGTACCGCTCCCACTCTTGATCCATAGCAAGAGCAAGCATCGCCAACATTTGATGGGCGGATTGGCTATCGTCTTTTTCACCAAAAATTAGGACCGACGTGTCAGCCTTGCGCATGAATGCCTTGCAGTCAAAATATCCAGCCACAGTGCTACAGAGATATTGGGCACTCTCGTGAAAGCCGCCACGATAGAGGGTGTGTCGCCGCGATCGCGCGCCAAAACTCGACGCTGCCATTTCCTCATCGACATTCACGTCCTTAAATGTGAGGTCGTATTCCTGCATCAACTTGTCGACCATGCCGGCTGCTGTGAGCGCTTCGGCTTCGGTGCAGCCGTTGTCTTCGGTTTTGTCCATTAAAGCGCGAATGCGGTGAATGAGTTTTTGCCGCTGATCGCGGCCAACTTGCGGGTTCATGTGAGGCTCCAAGGTTGAAAATTCTGCAACAGTATTGCAGTGGTTGAAAGGTAGCACAGGCAATTAAGGGTTGCAATGAAATACTTGCAGTTTATGCAAGATTATTCACAGGGTTGCGAGCGTGAATTTAGCACTCCTTCCCGCATTTCGAGCACTTCGCTCCGTAGCGTGGCGCCCATTTGAAGCCGGTCCCCCAATGTCGCGATCCTGGGGACAATCCGACTTTCGCGATCGGAGGCAGGGGAATTGCCGCCTCCGCGCAACCGTCGCAATAAATCTTGGTCGTCTTTTCGAGCGGCACGTAATTGCCAAGCCAATAATAGCCGCCCGTTCCGCCGTTGAAATAGGTCATTGCACGCTCCCGATCTGAGCATAAACCCGCTCAGCCAGCGCTTCTCGAATGGCCGCGCCTTCCGGCGTCTTCGCCATTGCCAGAAGCCACAGTTGTTCATCCCGCTCTCTGACTGCCTTAGCAGCGTCGATGAGTGACGCGCTCGGATTGCGGGTCATATGATCAATGCAGCGGGAAAAGAAAATGCGCTCGTCGTTGGTAAGAGAGGTCATCGAATACCCCACTTGCGATATGGTGATTGGCTGAGCGAGCCAGTCAGTGCCGGTTCAATTTCCTTCACCTCGTCAGCGTGTGTCCACAGGGCTCCCTCGAATATGGAATGAGGCGAGATACCCTCGGCATCGCAAAGGTGCGCGAGATTGCAAAGCAAGTCCCCAATGGCCTCGTGAACGTCATTGGGAGTGCCTTTACAAACTTCGCGAAACGCCTGCACAGCGCGAAGCGCAAATTCGGCGCGATCTTTGTTGGTGAGGTCGCGCATGATCAACTCCACCGTTCGCTAAGTCGATTGGCATGATCATTGACAGGCGTAAGGACGCCTTCAAGGTTGACCGTGTAGTCGGAAATTACGTCCCATCCGTCATTGCCGAACACGAGCTTTACCCAGCCGAATTGAGCCCGCGCTTTGCCCTTATATACGACTAGATGAGCCTCATCGAGATTGAATAGCGCTTGCATCAAATCGTCTTCGTCTGACGCCTGTATACAGCGCGGCGTCTCCCAATCGTCGCCGCTGTGAACTCGCAATTGATAGCCCCGAGCAAAGAGCGCACGAATGACACGCTTGCAAAGAGTGCGCTCAATGGCGACGCGAACTCGGATGCTGCCAGGGATTTCAAAAATGGGCTTTAGAACTGGGTGGGAATAAGTTTTAGTCATGATCAATACTCCCACGCCATCATGATCGTGAGAACGCGAACCGTCTTGCTGGCATCCTCGGGATACTCAGATCCCCAATCCATCGACAAATCATAATAAGAGAATTTCCAGAAAACTTTGTCATTGACGCCAGGGACTTCAATGGAGCCGAAGTCATGCTCCCCGTGCGGGTCGTTGTCTTCGTTGAAGTCCTTGAACTGCTGCACCGCCTCGAAAACTTTGGAGCGCTTTGCGTCGGGAAGATTTGAAATTCCATCGGTCATAACGACCTTGGCATTGGGATAGACACCCCAGGCTTGCCGGTATTTGTCGTTGAGGGACGCAATGGTTCCAGTGGTGGCGTCTGTTGTCGTGGTCATGGTCGTTTTTCCAAGGTTGAAACTGCAATTTTGCAGCATTGAAATTGTAGCATGAGAGGCAAATGATTGACAGAAAAACTTGCAGAAAATGCAAGATAATTGCAGGACAGGGACAGGGACAGGGGACAGGGACAGGGACAGGGGACAGGGACAGGGACAGGGACAGGGAC
>JABFRJ010000411.1 GCA_013141255.1 Hyphomicrobiaceae bacterium | reverse complement strand
CAGTGATCCCGCCGACATCCGCCGCCGCCTCGTCGAGCAAGTCACCGGCACCGTGCGCTGGCGCGAGTGCGTCGAGGCCATGGCCAAGGCTGGCGTCACCGAGATTTATGAAATCGGCACCGGTAAAGTGCTATCGGGCCTGGTTGGCCGTATCGACAAGTCACTCAAATCGACACCCATCGGCCTCCCCGCCGACATCGACGCGGCCCTTGCACTCAGCGCCGCGTCATAAGCGCCGCGTCATAGGCTCACTCACACGCGCCCCAAGTTGAGCCGGATAATATTGCCGCCCTCTGGACGGATAGAGGTCGAGTGCCGGTATGAAATTTCAAACGGCCGCTTGCCGTCGCCGTTGTCGACCTCGCGCACCATACCATCGTGTTCCTGATCGCCGCGCATAGCGGCCCCCATCACAGTCGTCCGCAGAAATGCAAACACAAAGTTTTCAAGGTCCTCGCGCGAGCACACGCACTCATAGTCTTTGAAGCCGAGGGTCGAAAGCCCCGACGTGTACGCGAGCGCCCCCTGCGCCCCAAGCGCCGTCGTTGAATCAAGCAAGTTGATTTTGGTCCACAGGATTGCCGGCGGCGCATCTTTGAGACGCGCGTGCTCCAGAAACTCTTGGGCCGAAATCAGATTGTCCGTGCTCGACCAGTAGACGCCGGAGCCATCGAGTTCCTCAACCACTGCAACCGTCAACGCGGTCAAAAGCATATGCGCCCGCGCCGGATCTGGATGCGTCACCGACAAGATCGCGTGCGCGGTGTGCATATTGAGATCAGCGCTCACCGACGGCCACCCAAGCGCCGAACCCGACGCCTCCTGCAACTCACCGATGGGATACATCGCAGCGACAAACTTCGTCGCGCCCAGCTGCACGCCGTTCGCGCCCATCAGCACCGAAGCCCCGTCGCCCGCGGCGTGCA
Source organism: Hyphomicrobiaceae bacterium (assembly GCA_013141255.1). Lineage (GTDB taxonomy): Bacteria > Pseudomonadota > Alphaproteobacteria > Rhizobiales > Hyphomicrobiaceae > JABFRJ01. The sequence continues at coordinate 1,582 of JABFRJ010000411.1, read as the reverse complement.
TATCTATCTGCGGCATTGCAGGCCACGTCGTTCGCGCCTTGAGCAAAAGGTTTTCTGGCAACAGCTTTGTCAGGTGCCGTGTGAAGACATAGGCCACAAGTGGCTGGACCGCGACGTCAGGCGTCGCCATTGTCGCCACCGCCACCGTCGGCACGACCCGCACATCAGATGGGAGCGCAATCGCTGTCTCAACCGCACGCACAAAGCGCGGCGGCGGCGGCGCGAGCACCGGCACATTACCAACGGGAGCCTGTTTCCGTTTTCCAAATCCGCTCTGCATACAATCACCACATCTCACAATGACGCGACCACACTACACTGAAGTTCAATTAAATTACGTTGCCGCGCACGCACCAAATCGCCGAGGTTTTATTGACTATTTCTTCACGTTAAGACGCGCGGATGCACGCCCGTGTCCCGCATTGGTACACACCAAAACAACTCAATAATTTTTAACGGCAACCGTGCCGACATAACGCTCTGCTGTTAACGCCCAAGTTGCTTTTTTCAGTTATAAAATCATCAATGCGAGTGACATCATCGGACGAAGTGTGAGTCTGCCAGATGAGTTTTATTCTTGTGCAAGAGCCGCCCGCCTGGGCGCTACCTGACAACAAACCAGCATCAACGCCGATAGCGGCCGAGCCGATACGGTCAGCTGTTGCGGAGCAGCCAGTGGTGGCGACACCACCACCTGTCGCACAACCGCCAACTCAGCCCGCCCAGCAACTGGCGCCAGCAAAGCCCGCCTCCGCGCTCCAGAGCCGCATCCGCGTCCGCGAGCGCCGTTGGAGTGAACGCATCGCCATGACCCGCACGGGACGGCTAAGTCTCGGTGAGTCAGGCATTTCCGTCGCTTGCCAAGTTCTCGACATCTCACGTTTCGGCGCCATGCTCGAGGTTGATGAAGCCAGTCTCGCCAACTCAAATTTTGATCTGCCGCACTGCTTCCTGCTGACATTCACCTCAGGCCGCATCCGTTCAGAGGCTGATTGCATCATCCGTTGGCGTGGCGATGGCCGCATCGGCGTCAACTTCATCGGCAACGTCCGCACCTTCGTTGCAACTCAGACCAACTAACTGACCTGCTGACACAGCCCTTGCCTGCTCCCGCCGCGCCGCTTAGCCTCAGCGGAAGGAGTACAGGGGCATGCCAGAACAACCAAGAAATATGCTCGGCCATAACCAAGCCGATCTCGCGTCGCGTCGCGCGCAGTGGCGCGCGCAATACGCTGCCTCAGATCGCGCCGCCGGTATTGAAACCACCGACGACTTCGCCCCGTTCAAGCAAAAGAACGATGTCTTCTCCCGCGCCTTCTGGGACCCCACAGTCACATCCAAAGACACCGAAGCCTTCTTCAAAAGCTACCGCATGGAAGCAGCTCCGCGGCGCGGCGAGGGTTTCAATCAAAAAGATTTCGCCCTCCGCAACGCCTCGTGGTTGATCTCTGACATTATCTCGGCCCGCGCTCAGGCTGACGGCAAACGCGAAGGTTTCCAATCCGTCATCGCCGCTGACACCCCCATCGCCCCCACGCGCGTCACAGTCGCTGATCCCGGCATTGAAGCTGCTGAGATCAAA
>JABFRJ010000315.1 GCA_013141255.1 Hyphomicrobiaceae bacterium | reverse complement strand
CCGCAACACCTATCTCAACTCGCCCAAACTGCTCGACACCACGCTACGACTGAAAGCGCAGCCCCGTCTGCGCTTCGCCGGCCAGATCACCGGTTGTGAAGGCTATGTCGAAAGCGCCGCCATTGGCCTACTCACCGGACGCTTCGCCGCCGCCGAACGCTTAGGCAAATCACTCACCATGCCGCCGATCACAACCGCCTTCGGTGCATTACTCGCGCACATTACTGGCGGACACTTGCTCACTGACGCCGACACCGAAGCCAGCCGTGGCGCGCGCTCGTTCCAACCCATGAATGTCAACTTCGGACTGTTCCCCGACATCGCCATCCCCACCCACGACGACGAGGGCAAGAAGATCAAAGGTAAAGATAAAAGCTTTTGGAAAAAGCGGGCCATGAGCCGTCGTGCACTCGCCGATCTCGATAGCTGGCTTGCAGCTGAGTAGGTGTCACTCCAATCCCAACACATGCGATAGAAACAACGACCACCCACAATCACCCCCATCACTTGCCAAATTCACTTGGATTCCCTGATGCCCCCGTCGACAACCGCGCCAGCTTGGACGTCGACGGCCACGCCATTGATGGCATTCCTACGCGGGCTCATGATCGCCGCAACAACACCGGGCATCGTGCTGTTCTCCACCGCGCTTGGCTACGGTGCACTCGCCCGCGATAGCGGCCTCACGCTCGGCCACACGGTTTTTCTCTCGGCCTTCGTCTATGCCCTTCCCGCTCAAGTCGTCCTTGTTGATCAGCTCGCACGCGGTGCCACCGCCATCGCCGCAGCCTTCGCCGTCACCTTGACCGCCGTGCGTCTCTTACCAATGACCGTCGCCCTCCTACCCTACTTGCGTGACGGCAAAGGCCCCGCCTGGATTAAAATTCTCGCCGTACATTTCATCGCCGTCACCGCCTGGGTCGAAGGTAACCGACGCCTGCCCACCATCCCACCGCCATTACGATTAGGATTTTTCGTCGGCATCGGCCTCGGCATGGCATTTATGACGGTCTCAGGCTCCGCCGTCGGCTATCTATTGGCCAGCAAAGTCCCAACACTCCTTTCCGCCGTGCTGCTGTTCATGACCCCGGTCTACTTCCTGCTGTCACTCCTGATGGGCATGCGGACAGCGCCCGACACCGTCGCGATTGTCGCCGGCGCTGCCCTTGGCCCACTGATGTACTTAATCTCGCCGGGCTTCGATCTACTGTTGACCGGCCTTGCCGGTGGCACGCTCGCCTTCCTCTTGCACCAGAGGACAAAGCAGCCATGACCATCCCCACCCTCGCAGACGGTTACGGCGGCTACCTCACACTCGCATTGATCGCCCTCATCGCCCACGAGCCCTGGCGCTGGCTCGGCCTTGCCATCGGTAAAAATATCTCCGAAGACAGCGCCGCTTTCTTGTGGGTCCGTTTCGTCGCAACCGCACTTGTGGCCGGGCTCGTGATGCGCCTCATTCTTTTTCCCGCCGGCGCTCTGCAAACCATCACGCTGCCATTGCGTCTCGCGGCCCTCGCGGTCGGCGTCATCGCCTTCTTTTTGCTTGGCCGCAGTCTCGGCCTCGGCATCGCCGCAGGTGCGGCAACTGTCCTCGCCGTCCGCCTCGCCGGATTTGGCGGTTGAGACATACGAACAGGTTACGTCTTCGGATCCGCCGCGACCCAAACGCGATAGTTGCCATTGTCAGCCACTGTCACTACGCGCCCGAACGTCGCCGCCAACTGTCGATCGAGCGCAATCCGCCGCTGCACCACCATCACCAACATACCATTCGAAGCCAAATGTTGTGGTGCCACCGCGATCAATCCATCAAGCGCCCGATGATCTTCCTTCACGCCCACGTGGAGCGGCGGGTTAGATACAATCATATCGAACTGGGCTGAGCCCAGCGCCGCCGCACCATCGCCGAGCATCACTTCAGCACCCGGCACGTTGTCCCGCGCCGCCGCAAGCGCCACACTATCGTTGTCGAACAGCGTCAACTTGGCCGACGTTTGACGCGCGAAGACCTCGCGCGCAATCGCACCCGGTCCACAGCCAAAATCAAGCACACGCGCTCCAGGCGCAATCACCGGCAATGATGCCAGCAACAACGCCGTGCCACCATCAAGTTCGCCGTCCGCGAACACGCCGGGATAAGACACCCACGCCACCCGCCCCGACGGCAGATCCAAGTTTGCCATCTGCCGCCAATCCGCCAGCGTCGGCTTCAATGTGCTGCTCAAATCTCCACGCCGCACCCGCACCACCCGACCATGCCCATGCGTCGCAATGGTTTCCGTCTCGCCACAGAGGTCAGCCAGCATTTTCTGCGCCGTGCGAATGCCTTCGTCGTTGCCACCGTAAAGCACAAGCGACGCATCCGGCCTCAATGCACCAAGCATCTGATGACACGCCATCGCCTGCTCTTGCCGTGACTTCGGCAAACGCAGCACCCCCGCATCAAACGGTCCCACCGGCGGCTCTGCTGTCGCGATCTTCGACGGCGCACGCACATGCCGGTTC
>JABFRJ010000518.1 GCA_013141255.1 Hyphomicrobiaceae bacterium | reverse complement strand
ATACTTACGGGCACCCTATCGGCGATAAACTTTTAAAGGCGGCCGCGGAGCGCATTCGGTCAAGCGTTCGGGACGCTGATCTGATCTTCCGTTTGGGGGGCGATGAATTTGCCGTCATGCAGTTCGGCGTCGAAAGCCGTGACGCGGCAGCTATTGTTGCCAATCGCTTGTGCAGCAATCTTTGCAAACCTTACCAGTTGGACAGCTACCACATCATCAGTGGCGCAAGTGTCGGCTCGGCGCTGTGGGGAGACACGGATCAAGACCGTATCTCTATTCTCAAGTGCGCAGATGCCGCACTTTACAAAGCCAAGGCTCTAGGCCGGGGCACATTTGAGATTTACGGAGTGGAGATGGACGATGCCATAGCCTCACGTCGACGTTTGGAAATTGAGCTGCGAAGCGCCATCGATCATCAGGAATTGGAACTCTACTACCAACCCAAATATAGCCTCGGACTTGAGCCGGTCTTGATGGGGTTTGAAGCCTTGGTGCGGTGGAAACATCCGCAGCGCGGCATGATCCCACCGCTCGAATTTATTGGTGTCGCCGAGGAAACCGGTCTCATTGTCCCAATTGGTGCATGGGTTTTGGAGCGCGCCTGCCGCGATGTACAAAGCATGACAGACAATCTGACCGTTGCCGTCAATGTGTCTGCCGTACAATTTTCCGGTGCGGGTGTCGTTGATGCGGTGTTAGCCGCACTGTCCGCGTCTGGACTTGAGCCACACCGACTTGAAATTGAAATTACAGAAACCATGCTCATTCGCCAAAATGATCGCGTTGCCCTTCAACTCGAAGATCTGCGGCAACGCGGCATCCGAGTCGCGCTCGATGATTTCGGCACGGGGTATTCGTCGCTGGGTTACCTCCACAGTTACCCTGTTGATACATTGAAGATCGATAGGTCGTTTGTCAGTCGCATTGGTGCTGAAAAAGATTCAGGAAAGGATTCAGGACCCATTATCCGTGCCATTGTCGCAATGGCGACGGAACTGGGGCTGACGACCGTTGCGGAAGGCGTCGAAACAGCCGAACAACTGCGCGCGCTGACTGACTTCCAATGCACATGCGTGCAAGGGTATTACTTTAGCCCGCCGCAACCGGCGGCAATCGCATTTTCCAAAGCCAATCTTGGTAGTCAGGCGCGCGAAGCCGCATAGTCAGTGGCCTAAACACATGGTGGATGTTAGCGAGCCAACATCATTGCCCCCATCAGCAACAACGTAGCCAAGGCATAAGACTTATACCGCTCGTGCGGGATGTGCCGTCGAACGGAGTTACCGACAGCGACACCTAACATTGCAGGCGCGACGCCGATCAGCGAGAGGACTAAAAGATCCGACGTCATGAACCCTGCTGTGGCCAGACCGGCGGCCAGGATCAAAGTCGAGAGTAGGACTGCGATGTTTATGGCTTGAACTGTGCGATCGGTATCAAGATTGAGCGACATGACATAGGGGAATAGCGGCATGACTTGCGCGCCAGTCAGTCCGGTCAGAAGACCATTTAGGAATCCGGTCGGCAGTTGCAGTGGCGCTTCGAGTGAGGGCGCAAGCGACATGCGTGGTCGCGACAGTGCAAGCACCACGTAGGCCACGATGGTACACCCGAGCACCTTCACGGCAACGGCTTGTGGCACCCAAACCAACATATTAACGCCGACGGCAATGCCTGGAACCATACCGAGATAGAGAACTTTGAATCGCCGCAAGCTGTCCTCAAAGTGTCCGGCCGATACTGCGACGCCAATATTCGTTGCCAACGCGGGCAGCAACACGACGATCATCGCCGGCTTGAGCCCCATCGCAATCACCAAAAACGGAAGCGCGCACGACGTATAGCCGAGGCCTGTCGCGCCTTTAATGACGCCAGCCAATGTCAGCCCTATGACTGCAATGACGATCGATTGCAGGTCCATTGCATGTTCCACTCAGTTCAGCGGGCTGACACTACGTCCGGCGCACGGGCCTAAGCGTGGCCAGACTCAGATCCACGCGGATCGTTGGCGAAGGTTGGATCATCGCCATTTTCATCGAGAAACCAGGGCTTCTTCGCGATGCCCTTCTTCAAGGCATACATATAGAAAATTGGCATTTTTGCCGGGAATAGGGGACGGTGTTTGGAACTATTGAACGTGATGAAGATTGCATCTGGGAATGCGCACTCGACCGCTCGTTTTTCTCTCATGTTTTGCATATAGTATTTTTTCGCGGCGTCGACAGGAGCAAGGCCGCCGCCGTGCCATTTGGCGGCGCTACTCGACAGAACTGGAAGTAGGTTTGGTGGCAGCTCGTCAATATCGATGCCCGCAACGACCTCTGCATTGTTCAAGATGAGGTCACTCAGCTTCACGCACTCAAAACCACGACGCGCGCCAGCATTCCTAATGGCATCAAAATATCGGGTTGAATCGGTGCTTGAGTACCCATTCAACTGAGCGTGCGTATCGGTGCAGATCAATGTTATGCGGGCGCCATGCTCGTAGAGATTGGCAACGCTCTGACCAACCGCA